>NZ_JBHXTL010000170.1:0-17131 GCF_042677365.1 Kitasatospora sp. NPDC127116 | reverse complement strand
AGGTCAGCCCGCGTACACGTCCTCGACGTACCGCCCGGCCTCGATCAGCCCCTGCAGCCAGGCCTGCGCCCGCTGCTCGTCGGCGCCCGGGGTGCGCTCCCGGTACAGCGCCCGGAAGGCCGCCCGGACGCCCGGCGCCATCCGGGCCCCGTCGCCGCACACGTACACCTCGGCGCCGGATTCCAGCAGCTCCCGGACCTCGGCCGCCTCGGCGGCGATCCGGTCCTGCACGTAGCGCCGCCCCTGCTGGGGCCGCTCGCTGAAGGCGGGCCGCAGCGAGACCGCGCCGGCCCGCTCGGCGGCCTCCAGCTCGCCGCGGTGCAGGTAGTCCGCCGCCTCGTCGTCGCAGCCGAAGTACAGCAGCGCCGGGGCGAGGGCGGCGCCCCGCGCGAGCAGCGCCCGGCGGTCGGCGACGGCACCCCGGAAGGGTGCCAGGCCGGTGCCGGCCGCGATCATGACCACCGGGGTGCGGTGGCCGATCCGGAACGCCTCCCGGCAGGGCTGGACCCGGGCCAGCACGGTGTCGCCGACGGCGACCCGGTCGAGGTAGCCGGATCCGGCGCCCCGGAACGTCCCCCGGCCCGAGCGGGCGGGGGCGCTGAGCACCGAGACCATCAGCTCCACCTGGCCGGGGTCGCCGGTGGGCGAGGAGGAGATCGAGTAGTGCCGCGGCCGGATCGGCGGCAGCAGCTCCAGCAGCACCGGCCAGCTCAGCCGCTCCCGCAGCGCCGGGTGGTCCTCGATCAGGTCCAGCAGGGTGCGCGGGTCGTCGTCGGGCAGGGCCCGCAGGGCGGCCTGCTCGGGCGGGCAGGGGTTGAGCGCCGCCAGCGCGGCGCGCTGCTCGGCGTTCGGCCGGTCCTGCAGCTCGACGTGACGGGTGAGCAGTTCGCGGACGGTCAGCGGGCGGTCGACGGCCAGTCCGGTGCGCCGGTGCGCCACGATGTTCAGCACCGTGTCCGGGTCGGCGCCGAACAGCTTGGCGGCGCGCTCGACCAGCACCGGGTCGTTGGCCGGGAGCACGGTGAGGTGGTCGGCGGTCCGGTAGCCGGTGCCCTCCGGCAGGGCCAGCCGGACCAGCCGCTTGACCCGGTGGTAGGCCGGGTCGGTCAGGCTGCCGACGGCGGTGACGGTCAGCTCCACCGTGTCGTGCCGGGCGGCGAGCGCGGCCAGCGGGCCGCCGGTCACCTCGGTCACCGTGTACGCGGCCACCGGCGGCACCCCGGCGGGGGCGTCGGCGTCCCCGTAGCGCGCCAGCAGGGCCTCGCGCAGCGCCCCGGTGAACTGCCGCACGGTGCCCTCCAGGTCGCCGGAGGCGTCGGCCTCGGCGCGGGCCAGCAGCCGGGTGCCGCCGAGCTCGGCGAGCCGGTCGTCGATCAGCGCAGGGACGCGCTGGTAGGTCGCGGCGTAGGTGCGGTCGCCGATGCCGAGCACTGCGAACTCGACGCCCTCGGCCCCGCCGCCCTCCCGGGACTCCTGGAGCCCGCGGACGAACCGGGCCGCGTCGTCGGTCGGCTGCCCGTTGTACGAGGCGGCGGTGATCACCACCGGCCGGTCGGTGGGCAGGCCGTCCGCGTACGCGTCCAGCGGGGCGGTCGCGGTCTCGCAGCCGAGGTCGGCGGCGGCCTCCGCGAGCTGCCGGGTGAACTCCCGGCAGGCACCGTAGTTGGAGCCGTGCAGGAGCAGCAGCCCGGTGCCCCGCCGGACCCGTCCGGGACGCCCGGCGGCCGGTCCGCCCTGCCGGCCGACCGCCGTCGGCGCGGCGGCGGCCAGGGAGTCCGCGCGGGAGGCGTCGACGGCCGGGGCGGGCGTGCGCCGGGCGAGGCCGAGGGTGAACCCGTCGGGCTTGATGGTGAGCGTCTGCTTGAGGGTCAGCCGGTAGTCGGCGTGGTCGATCAGCCGGTAGCGGTGCACCAGCATGCCGAGCAGCATGACGGCCTCGTGCAGCGCGAACTGCCGCCCGATGCAGGCGCGTTCGCCGGTGCCGAAGGGCTTGAAGGCGTGCGGGGAGCGGCTCTCCTCGTACTCCGGGTCGAACCGGGACGGGTCGAACAGCTCCGGGTTGTCGCCCCACGCCGGGTCGCGGTGCAGCAGCGGCGTGCTGACGAGGACGGTCTCCCCGGCGCGCAGCGGGATGCGTCCGCCGAGCAGGGTGTCCGCGCGCGCCTCCCGGCTGAACGCGGGCGCCGTCGGCCACAGTCGCAGCGCCTCGTTGAGCACCTGGCGGGTGTGGCGCAGCCGTCCGACGTCCTCGTAGGAGGGCTCGGGATCGGCCCGGTCGCCCCAGAGTTCGTCCACCTCCCGCTGCACCTGGCGCAGCGCGGTCGGGTGCTTGGCCAGGTAGTACAGCGCGAAGGAGAGCGCGCCGGAGGTGGTCTCGTGGCCGGCGATCAGGAAGGTGATCACCTGGTTGCGGATGTTCTCGGCGTCCAGCCGGGTGCCGTCCGCGGGGCGGACGGCACCGAGCATCAGACCGAGCAGGTCCTCGGCCGGGCCCTGGACGTCCTCCTCGGCGCGGGCGGCGATCACCTCGTCCACCACGGCGGCCAGGTAGTCGGAGTCGGCGCGGAAGGCCGCGTCGCGCTCGCGGTGGTCCGCCTCCGGGTCGCGGGTGAGGCTGGTCATCGCCCATTCCAGGCAGCGCACCATCGCCTCGACGAAGGGGTGCGGCTCGTCCCGCTCGAAGGAACCGAAGTCGAAGCCGAACCCGGCCAGGCCGATGGTGTCCAGGGTCATCCGGGTCATGTCGCCGGGCACGTCCACCGGCTGTCCGGCGGCCTCGCGGCGGTCCCAGGAGTCGACCAGCCGGCGGGCCACCCGCAGCATCACCGGGTGGTAGGTGCGCATCGAGCCGAGCGCGAAGGCGGGCATCAGGATGTCGTGCGCCCGGGCCCAGTTGGGCTCGTCGTTGTAGGCGGTGAACAGGCCGTCTCCGGTGAACTGCCGGACGTTCTCCAGGGCCGGGCCGATCGACTTGGTGAACCGGGTCTCGTCGGCCAGCTCGGTGACCAGCTCCAGGCCGCTGACGACCAGGGTGTCCCGGCCGTGCAGTCGCTGGACGAAGGCCGGGCCGTGCTCTCTGGCCAGTTCCATGATGCGCAGCACCGGGGCGGCGGCCGGCGGCATCGCCGAGATGTCCACCAGGGGGACGGCCCGGCTCTCGCCCCCGGCCGCCCGCTCGTCCTCGGTCGTGCGCTCCACGGTCTCGGTCATCGGTGTGCCCCTCCCACGGCAGGAAACTTTCGTCTCCCACCACTGTGCGCCCACCGGGAGGGGATGCGGGCCGCGGTCACTACATGATTGTGTAGTGCCCGGGTCGGTTACGGGCTTGCTACGGACCGTCAGCGTAGGCCCCGGGGAAGGAGAATGACGGATGCGGACGACCGAGGGCTGCGGCCCGGTACCGGACAGCCCGCGGGAAGCGGCGGTGATCTGGCGCAACCGGGCACTGCGGCTGCTGGACCACGTGCCGCTGCCGATCGCGGTGTGCGAGTTCGGCGGGCGCATCCTGATCGTCAACCGCGCCATGGCCGTCGAATTCGGCCGTTTGCCAGGTCAGTTGCACAACCGTAGGATCCTGGAGTTCTTCACCCTGCGGGACACCGGCACCCTTGAGGCGCTCACCGAGGCCGTCCGGCTGCACCGCCGCTCGCAGTACCCGGCGCGGGTCTCCTGGACGTCCGCCGACGGCCGCGAGCGGCACGGCGAGATGACCGTCGACCTGGTCGGCGACACCCCGGAGCAGACCCCGAGCCTGCTGCTGTCGCTGCGGGCGGCGCAGCCCGCGGCCGCCGCCCCGGCTCCCGGCCCGCAGGTCGAGGTCAGCCCGGTCGAGGCCCGGATCCTGGCCGCGGCGGCCCGGGGCGACACCACGGCGCAGATCGCCCGGGAGATCGGTGTCACCCCGGACGGAGTCAACTACCACCTGGCCCGGCTCACCCGGCGCTGGCGCGTCCCCAACCGCACCGCCCTGGTCGCCCGCGCCTACGCCACCGGCGTCCTGGCCCCGGGCGCCTGGCCGCCGCGGCCGGCCGACCGCAGGTGAGCCTCCGTCAAGATCGCAAGGGGAAGGTCGATTCCATGATTCCGATCGACTGCCCGCACGCCCCCGGAAGCGGCATACTGTCCGACGTACGTACGGGGTTCAGGTCTGAACAGGGGGCATCCGGTGGATTCGCTGGTCGAATTCCGGACCGACGGCGGCGCGAACGTGGTCATCGAGGTCGACGACGAGGGGCCCGGCCTCGAACTGGTCGCCCGCGGGGACGGTGCCATCGTCCAGGCGGGCCGCACCTTCGAGCACGCGCTGCAGGGCATCCACAGTGCGGCCGAGTCGGCACTGAGTGTGTTCCGTGACGGGCGGCTGAAGCCCGACACGGTCGAGATCGAGTTCGGCGTCAAGCTCACCACCGAGGCCGGTGCGGTGATCGCCAAGAGCAGCCTGGAGGGGCACCTGGTGGTGAAGCTCTCCTGGAAGCCCGAACAGCACCGTCCGGTCGAGCACCCTCCGGCCCCGGACGACCACGGGACCGACGGCGAGGACAGCTGACCCGACGTGCCCACCGCAGCCTGGCAGGTGAGGATCACCTGCGGCGGCGAGACCGGGTCCGGATTCCTCGTCGGCTCACGCGAGGTGCTGACCTGCGCCCACGTGGTCGACCGTGACCGCCGGGCACAGGTGGTGTTCGTCGGCCGTCCGGACCTCGGGCCGGTCGGCGCCACCGTGGTGGAGCGCGGCGGTTGGAACGGCAAGGTCGACGACCCGGGCGACGTCGCCGTCCTGCTCCTGGACACCGTCGTCCCGGTCGAACCCGCCCGGTTCGCCGCGCTCGACGAGGCCTACGCCCACCCGGCACCGAAGCTGCTCGGGTACGGCTTCCCGCGCGGCTACGACGGCGGAACCCTCGCCGAGTTCCGAGTGACCGCCGACCAGCTGATCGCGGGCGAGTGGATCCAGCTGGAGGCCTGGACTCCCAACGGTCAGCCTCTGGCCCGCGGATTCAGCGGCGCCGCAG
The DNA here is from genome assembly GCF_042677365.1 of Kitasatospora sp. NPDC127116. Lineage (NCBI taxonomy): Bacteria > Bacillati > Actinomycetota > Actinomycetes > Kitasatosporales > Streptomycetaceae > Kitasatospora > Kitasatospora sp. NPDC127116. Next base: position 12,119 of record NZ_JBHXTL010000170.1, on the reverse strand, counting down.
CCGTCGTGCAGGGCACCGGCCGGGTCGCCGGCATGGTCTCCGCCGCCGCCAGGTCCTCCGATGTCCGCAGCGGCCGGATGATCCCCGCCCACGTCATCGCCCGTCACTGGCCGCCCGCCGCCGACCTCGTCCCGACCCACGGCTTCACCGCCGACGCCAAACGCCTGCTGCGCACCACCCTGGTCGGAATGGACGAGTCGGCCCGGCCCGGGGAGCTCGCCACCCTGTACGCCGACGCGGTCGGCCCGCTCGGACCGGCGCACCCCTCCCGGGAGTTCGACTCCCACTGGGACCTCGCCTGGTACCTGCTGTCCGAGGTCGTGGCGGCGCCCGGCGAGTGCCCGGTCACGTCCCTGGTCGAGGCGCTCGCCGCACGGACCGAGGACACCGCGGCGCAGCGCTCGCTGCGCCACTGGCTGCACCGGTACCGGCGACCGGCCGACGCCGCGCCGCCCGGCCCCCCGCCCCGGCCCCGCTGGTCGCCGATCCTGGTCGAGGTCGACCGCAGCGGCTCGGGCACCGGGTCGTTCGTGGTCGAGATCTCCGCGTTCCGCGCCGGACACCGCCACGTGGTCGGCACCCGGACGCTGCCGAAGGCCCGGATCCGCGCCTTCGTGCTGGAGCACATCGACGCCGCGTTCCACGAACTCGACCGCCGGGGCAGCGCCCTGATCGCCTTCGCCGTCCCCCGGGAGTGGCTCAACCAGCCGCTCGACGAATGGCACCGGGCCAAGGACGACACCACGCCCCTGGGCTGCTTCTCCCCCGTCGTACTGATGGACATCGACCGGCGGCGCAGCGGTGCGCTGCAGTTCAGACTGCACCAGAAGTGGGAGAACCTGGACCGGCTCACCTCGTCCGTCGTCCACCGGATCGACTGCGGAAGCGCCCACACCGCGGACCGCCTGGCCGTCCGGCTCGGCTCGACCCACGACCCGGTGGGCTTCGGCCGCCCACCGAAGCTGGCCGACACCAGGCGGCTGCTCGCCGCCAGCCTGAACGCCGCCGTTCCCATCGTGGTCTGGCCGCGCACCGGATGCAGCGGCACCCACGGGCCCGAGGCGGCCGACAGCTGCGCCGGGCACAGATTCCTCGACCTGCTCGTCGAGCAGTTGGCCACCGTCGCTCCGGCCGAGCTGCCCGAGTACGTGCACGCGCTGCGCCGGAGCGCCTTCGTCCACGACGGCGAAACGGCCCACTGGGCCCGGGGACTGACCCTGCTGTGGGAGGATCCCCGCTGGTTTCCCGAGCCCGGCGGGTACCGGCGGTCGCCGGTCGGCCAGGAGCATTGGAGAGGACCCGCATGACCCTCTGGCCCGTCTTCACCGGCGCCTCGGAGCCGCACGACCGCATCCGCCTGCTGCCCTCCCCGCCGCCGTGGCGCACCTTCGACGGCGGGCCGGTCCTCGACCCTCCGCGGGAGGAGGCGGCGGCCTCGCCCGAGCAGGATCATCGGGCGCGCACGTACCGCCCCACGGAATCGACCGTCCAGCTGGTCAACGCCGCCCTGTACCTGCGCCGCCCGCTGCTGGTCACCGGCCCGCCCGGCAGCGGGAAGTCCAGCCTGCCGTACGCGGTGGCGCGCGAGCTGTCGCTCGGTCCGGTGCTCCGCTGGAACATCACCAGCCGCACCACGCTGGAGGACGGACTCTACAGCTACGACCCGCTGTCCCGGCTCTACGCGGCCAGCCGGGCGGCCGACGGACGACCGGCCGGGGGCGGGCCAGGCGGTCCCGCGCCGGGCGAGGCGGTCGAGGACCACCTGCGGCTGGGCCCGCTCGGTACCGCGCTGCTGCCGTACGAGCAGCCGCGGGTGCTGCTGATCGACGAGATCGACAAGTGCGACCTCGACCTGCCGAACGACCTGCTGAACATCCTGGAGGGCGGCTGGTACGAGATCCCCGAACTGGTGCGCGCCGCGCGCAGCACCCCCGAGGCCGCGGTGATGATCGACGGCAGCGACCGGCGGGTACCGGTCCGGCGTGGCCGGGTACGCTGTCGGGCCTTCCCGTTCGTCGTGCTGACCAGCAACGGCGAGCGCGAGTTCCCGCCGGCCTTCCTTCGGCGGTGCGTCACCCTCAGGTTCGCCCGGCCGGGTCAGGAACAGCTGGAGGAGATCGTCCGCGCCCATCTCGGCGAGCTCGACGACAACGCCCGCCGGCTGCTGGACCGCTTCCTCGCCCGCGCCGAGGCCGGTGAACTCGCCACCGACCAGCTCCTCAACGCCATCTACCTCACCGGTGCCTCCGGGTTGGACACCGCCTCACGCGACGAACTCGCCGAACACCTGATGGCCTACCTCGGACCGGAGAACGGCGGCGATGAGTTCCTCTGAAGGCGGGCCGGAGGAGCCCGCCGAGCCTCCCGGGGCCGCCGCTCCGACCGGCCTGACCGGGCTGGCGGCGGTCCTCGCCCGGGCCTCGGGACACCACCCCTCGCCGACCGAACTGGCCGAGCTGCTCTGGCTCGCGTGCCACAGCTCTCCCGGCTCCGGCCGGCGGTCCCCCGGGTCGGCGACCGGGCAGGGCGCGTCCGGCGAAGCCGACCACCTCCCGGCCCCCGCCGACGGCCGCGCCCCCTCGCCCCTGCACGCCCGGGAGCCGGCGACCGCCGATCCGCGACCCGCGACCGAGGCCGCTCCCCACCTGTCGCTCCGCACCCCGGCCCCGCCCCTGCTCGGCCGCCCCCTCCCCCTCCAACGAGCCCTGAGACCACTGGCCCGCCGCGTCCCGACCACCCGCGGCTGGGAACTCGACGAGATCCGCACCGTCCACCGGATCGCCGCGCACGACGCCATGCCGAGGTTCTGGCTCCCGGTCCTGCGCCGCACCACCGAACCCTGGCTCGACCTGGTGATCGCCTTCGATGACGGCCCGACCATGACCGTCTGGCGGCCACTGGCACGGGAACTGCACCAACTCGCCGCCCAGACCGGCTTCTTCCGGACGGTCCGACTGCTGCGCGTACCGCCCACCGGAACCCCCCTCCGCCTGCGGATCCCCACCGCCCGACCGGACCGGACCGCCCTGCTGGTCGTCAGCGACTGCGCCGGGCCGCAGTGGTGGGCCTCCGAGGGCACGGCCGGTCCGTGGCACCGGGCGCTGCGCGACCGGGCCGCCGCCATGCCCACGGCCGTCGTCCAGCCGCTGCCCGAACGGATGTGGCGGCGAACGGCCCTGCCCGCGACCGCCGGGTTGTTCTCCGCGCCCGGGGAGGCGGCCCCCAACGCGAGCCTGGCCTTCACGCCCTACCGGGAGGACGGCGTGGAGCAGGGGACTCCGATACCGGTCCTGGAGCCCACCGACGGCTGGCTGGCGCACTGGGCGCAGCTGGTGGCCGGCCGCACCGGCCGGGTGCCCGGAGCGGCCGGCCGGCTCCGTCCGACGGGCCCGGCGGCACCCGCGAGCGAGGACCCTGACGACCTGTCCGCGCAGGACCTGGTCCTACGGTTCCGCGCGGTGGCCTCGCCGGAGGCGTTCCGGCTCGCCGGGCACCTGGCGGTCGGTGTACCGAACCTGCCGGTCATGCGGCTGGTCCAGGCCGCCGTCGAGCCGCGCCCCCGCCCGCAGCAGCTCGCCGAACTCGTCCTCAGCGGGATGCTCACCGCCCTGCCCGGCGCCGACGGCCACTACGCCTTTCGGCCGGGCGTACGGGAGGTCCTGCTGCGGACACTGCCGCGGTCGGCGGCCTGGCAGACCGTCGACCTGCTGCACCGGGTGGGCGGGTACATCGAGCAGCACGCCGGTTCGGCCGGGGAGACGTTCCCCGCCCTGACTCCGGGCTCCGGCCCCGGAGCGGCCCCGGAGCGGCCGGCGTTCGCCCTGGTCAGCCCGGACGCCCTCGCCCTGCTGAGCGGCGGGCAGCCCGCCCCGGCCGCGCCGCCGCGCCCGCCCGCCGCCACGCCCCCGCCGACCAGGCGCAGGAGCGCCCCGCTGCGGAACACGGCGCTCCCCCCGGGACGCGACCGCGCCTCCGGCGGGGCACAGCGCCCGTACTTCTTCTTCAGCTACGCACGGCGGGACTTCGAGGCCGAGGACGCCTTCGTCGACCAGTTCTTCCTCGACCTGCGGAACGAACTCGGGCGGCTGCTCGGCGTGGACGGCCCGGTCGAGGACCTGGCCTTCCGGGACACCGAGCAGCTGCGCCTGGGCGACGACTGGGCCGAGCGGCTGGCCACGATGCTCGGCCGAAGCCGCACCATGGTCGCGCTCTACTCCCCGGCCTACTTCGCCAGTCTCTACTGCGGCAAGGAGTGGACCGCCTTCCGCGGCCGGGTCCGCCGCCACCACGAGGAGACCGGGGCGCAGGTTCCGGCGCTGATCCCGGTGCTCTGGGAGCCCGTCGAGCAGCGCGACCTGGCCGGTGAGGTCAACAAGGTCCAGTGGGCCCAGCCGGACATGGGCGAGGCCTATGCCCGGTACGGCCTGCGGGCGCTGCTGCGCAGCGGACAGGCCGGAGTGTACGAGCAGGTCGTCCGGGTGGTCGCGGAGCGGGTCCGGGACGCGGCCGCGCGCCGGCTCGGCGAGCTGCCCGAGTTCGACCTCGGCGCCGTGCGCGGCTACTTCCCGCCCCCGGCGGCACCGCCCGCGGCGTCCGACCCCGGTAGGGTGCGGCTGTTCATCGCGGCCGGGCGCGCCTCGGAGGCCGTCTCCGCAGACGGCGGCTGGTACGGCTCCAAGCCGTGGCACTGGGCGCCCTACCACCCACCCACCCGGCCCTCCCTGGCGGCTCGCGCCCAGCAGGTGATCACCGGCGCCGGGTACACCACCACGCTGGAGGAGATCGACGACGACCTCAACGAGAAGCTCGACCAGGCCCGCGAGGACAACCAGGTCAGCGTTCTCCTGGTGGACCCGTGGGTGGTCGGGCACGAACGCTACCGCTCCGCACTGCGCGCCTTCGACGAGCACAACCACCCCGTCACCGGCGTCATCGTCCCCAACGGCACTGGCGACCCGGCCGACGGGCCGGAGCGCGACGCACTCTGGGCGGGCGTGCGCGAGGTCTTCCGCCGCAACTGGCCACGCCGAGCCGACGCCGAACACTTGTTCCGGACCGGTGTGAACCAGGAGAGCTTCGACAACGACCTCATCATCATGGTGACGATCGCCCAGAACAAGCTCATGGACGACAGCTTCGACTGGGAGGACGACGGCGGCGACGCCTTCGGCCTCGGCCCCGGCGGCGGCCCGGACCTTCCCCCGGGAATGGCCGTGCCGTCCGGCCCGCCACCGACCCACCGGGCCCTGCCGCCGACCCGCCAGGTCGGGCCCCGACCGGCTCTCCCCGGCTCGTACCCCCCGCCGGTGTCCGACCGCAACGCCGATCAGGACTGAGCGGCCCCGCCGGGCACCTCCCGCCGTACGGCCTCGATGAAGGCCGTCGTCGTGGTGGAGGGGTCCGGCAGCGGGCGCCCGTAGGCCTCCCCGAGCCGGACCAGGGTGGTGATGCCGACGGTCCAGCCGTTCCGGTCGAGCCATCCGTCGGTGTCCGGGCCGAGGCCGCCGCGCCACAGCCCGGTCACGTGGGCGAGCGCCGGGTCGTGCGGTGTGCGGCTCACGTCCCGGCCCTGCTCCAGCAGCAGCCGGCTGCCCGGGGCCGCCAGCCCGCCCACCGCCGTGAGCAGTCCGGCCGCCTCCTCGGCCGTGAGGTAGACCAGCAGCCCCTCGGCCAGCCAGACCGAGCGCCGCGCCGGGTCGAACCCGGCCGCGACCAGCCGCTCGGGCCAGCCCGGGTCCTGCAGGTCGGCGGCCAGGGCGGTGCGCCCGGCCCGCGGCACGGCGCCGAGCCCGTCCAGGACCTGCTCCTTGAAGGCCAGCACCGGGCTCAGGTCGAGCTCGAACACCCGGGTTCCGGCCGGCCAGTCCAGCCGGTACGCCCGGGTGTCCAGGCCGGCCGCCAGCAGCACCACCTGGTCGGCGCCGGCGGCGGGCAGCCGGTCGTCGTAGAAGCGGGTGCGCAGGATGCCGTGGGTGACCAGGCCCCTGGCGAGGCTGCTGACCGGGCCGGACAGGGCCGGTTCGAGGCCGGCGGCGGTGACGAACGCCAGGGCGTACGGGTCGACGAAGAGCGGGTCGGGGCGGGAGCTCTCGTAGGCCCGCACCCGGGCGACGGACAGGGCGGTGCGGGAGACCGGGCTGAGCGGTTCGGAGGTCGTCATGCCCGCAATCTACATCGCCACCGATGCATCGGTGAAGATGTATTCTGTCCGGCATGGACGGCGTGCAACTCCTCAGACTCGGCAAGCGGTTGACCGAACTCGGCCGCGCCCTGATCACCGACCCGGCCTCCGAGCACCTCACCCCCGGGGAGATCGCCGTGATCGCCGACGTGTACCGGCACCCCGCCACCTCCGTCCAGGAGATCCGGGTCCGGACCGGCTTCGCCCAGAGCCACGTCTCGGTCTCCGTCGCCCGGCTGCGCGAACAGGGCCTGCTCGACGCCGCGCCCGACCCGGCCGACGGGCGCCGCACCCTGCTGACCGTCTCCGACCACGCCCGACGAGCCATCCGCGCCCACGTCGCCCGGCCCGCCGAACCGGTCATCGCCAAGGCCGTCCCGGACCCGGCGAAGGCCCGCAGGGTCGCCGAACTGCTGGACGAGCTCGCCGGCCTGCTGCTGCCCTGACCGTCCCCGCCCCCGTCCCGTTCCGTTCCCCGGCCGCCTGCTCCTGACCGGCCGAGTTCGACAAGTCGGTGACAAACTCCTCCGGTTGCTCCCTCGCGACGATCGATCCCTGCCATCATCCCGGCTGAACCCGGGAACCGCCCGGGAGGGCCGAGGGAGAGCGATGGACGCGCGGATCGAGGTCGCCGGCGGCGACGAGCCACGGGAGCCGGCCCCCGCCCCCTCCCCCGTCGACGGAACCCCGGCCGTGGCCGACCGCGTCCCGGCACCGCCCGTACGAACGCCACCACCCCGCCCCCACGGCCCCTCCCACCCGCTGAAGGGCCGCCCCGCCGCCCGCCGTCGCGGCCCGGGTCGTGGCCCGGGTCCTGCTCGTCCTGACCGGTCTGGCCGCCGTCGCCCTCGGCTTCTCCTGGTTCGTCGACGCCTACGACGCGGCGACCGCCTACCGCAGCGCCCCGGCCTGTGCCGCGCCCGCCGCCTCCGCCACCTCCGCGCCCGCCACGGACTGCACCACCCACGAGACCGGCCGGGTGACGGACAGGAGGGCCGGCACGAACGAGGATTCCCCCCACTACGAGGTGACCGTCTCCCGCGAGGCGGCGCCCACCGACACCTACGCCGTCTCCGACGGCCTCTTCGGCAGCGTCCGGAGCGGCGACAACGTGGACCTCACCCTGTGGAACGGCCGAGTCGTGGAGATCTCCCACCAGGGCCACCGCTCCCCGGTCACCGACGTCCCCTGGCTCACCTTCCTCGAACTGGCCCTGCTGGTCGGCGCGGGAACCCTGCTCGCCGTCCACACCCTGCTCCGTCGCGGCCGGGACAGCTGGGTCCTCCCCGCCATCGCCTGCCTGTTCCTCTCCGTCTTCGCCTTCGCCGGCAGCGTCCTCCTGATCGCGCTCCAGTGGTCCTTCGCCTTCACCCTCACCGTCCCGATCGTCGGCTGGCTGGCCCTCACCACCGCGATCACCGCGATGTGCTGGGAGGACTGACGCGGTGACGACAGGGGTTCGCCGGGCCGGTCGGGCCGGGCCGCGGCACCGAGCGGGCGTGACGCCGGCCTGGCGTTAGGGGACGTTCCAGGCGGAGATGACCGGCTGCCCGTGCTCAACGGTCAGGAAGCCGAGAGAGCCCGGGTGCGGGTGGCCGAGCAGGCGGGCGGCGGACGCGTCGAGCCCGAGCCAGCGCACGGTGATCACTCGCGCCAGATGGCCGTGAGCGATCACGGCGACATCCCCCCGGTCCAGCAGCGGCCGGATCCGGTCCAGCACCGCGTCCGTGCGCGCGGCCACCTGCTGGAGCCGCTCGCCAGGATGGACGGCGTCCCCGGGAACGACGCCGTCGCGCCACAGGTCCCAGCCCGGCCTGGACTCCTGGATCTGCTCGGCGGTCATGCCCTCGTAGCCGCCGTAGTCCCACTCCACCAGGTCCGGATCGGGCCGGACACCGGTCAGACCGGCGAGCGCGGCCGTCCGCATCGCACGGCTCAGCGGGCTGCTGAACACGGCGACCGGACGACGTTCGGCCAGTCTCGGAGCGAGCGCCCTGGCAGCGGCCTCACCCGCATCGGTCAGCGCCACGTCGGTGCGCCCGGCGTGCCGGCCCGACAGGCTCCACTCGGTCTGACCGTGCCGGACAACTATCAGCGCTCCCATGGCCGTGCACGATATCCGATGGCCCGTCGGTCAGCCCCGGTGGTGCGCGAAGAACACGGTGGTGCGCGAAGAACACGGTCCGGGACGGACGGAGTCCGAAGCGACCGGCTCCGTCTCCCCCGGCCGACCGCACCGGAGGACTTCTCAGTCCAGCGGCACGTCCAGGCAGGCCCGGCGGTGGCTGAAGGTGTCGATCGACCAGCGGCCGTGGTACCGGCCCGAGCCGCTCTCCCCCACCCCGCCGAACGGGAGTTCCGGGATGCCCAGGTGGGCCACCGGGAGGCCGAAGTTCAGGCCGCCCGAGCTGGTCTCCTCGGCCAGGCGCCGACGGGCGTGCCCGTCCTCGGTGAAGGCGTAGAGCGCGAGGGGGCGGTCCCGCTCGTTGATGAAGGCGATCGCCTCGTCCAGGCCGGTGACCTCGACGACGGGCAGGACGGGGCCGAAGATCTCCTCCCGCATGACCGGGGCGTCCGGCCGCACCTCGGCGAGCAGGGTGGGCGCGATGTAGCGGTCCGCGCGGTCGTGCCGGCCGCCGAAGACCGTGCGCCCCGAGTCGAGGAGGGCGACGACCCGGTCGAAGTGCCGCTCGTCGACGAGGCGTCCGTACGCCCGCGACCGCGCCGGGTCGGGGCCGTACAGCTCGGTGACCGCCCGCTCCAGGGCGCCCTCCAGCGCCCGGGCCGTGGCCGGGTCGGCCAGCAGGTAGTCGGGGGCGACGCAGGTCTGCCCGGCGTTGGCGAACTTGGCGCGGGCCAGTCGGGCCGCGACCGTCCCGAGGTCGACGCCCCGGTCGACGAACACCGGTGACTTGCCGCCCAGTTCGAGGGTGACCGGGGTCAGGTGCTCGGCGGCGGCCCGCAGTACCGCCCGGCCGAAGCCGGCGTTGCCGGTGTAGAGGATGTGGTCGAAGCGCTCGGCCAGCAGAGCGGTGGCCGTCTCCCCGCCGCCCTCCAGCACGGCGATCGCCGCCGGGTCCACGTACTGCGGCAGCAGCCGCGCCAGCAGGGCCGAGCAGGCCGGCGCCAGCTCGCTCGGCTTGGCCAGGACCGTGTTGCCCGCGGCGATCGCACCCGCCACCGGCACCAGCAGCAGCTGCACCGGGTAGTTCCAGGGCGCGATGACCAGGACGGTCCCGAGCGGGTCGTGGCGGGTGTGGGCGCTCGTCCCCGGCGGCAGCCGGGTGAGCGCGGCGGCGGGCACCTGCTCGGGGTGCAGCCAGTGCTCCAGGTTCCGCAGGGTGTGGTCGATCTCCCGTACGGTGAAGTCGACTTCGGCGAGGTCGGCCTCGGCGCGCGGCTTGCGCAGGTCGGCGTGGAGGGCGGCGGCGATCTCCTCGCGGTGCCCGGTCAGCAGGGCGCGCAGACCGGTCAGCTGCTCGGTGCGCCAGGTGAGCGGCCGGGTGCGGCCGGTGCGGAAGGTCGCGCGCAGCCGGGCGACGGCCCCGGCCGGCGTGTCCGAGGGCGGGCTGTCCGGGGGCCGGCCGTCCGGGGATGTGGCGGGCGGGGTGCTCATGCGGAGTCCTCCTGGGCGCGGTCGGGGATCCAGCTGCCGTGGAAGCCGGCCGGCACTCGTACCGGCAGGTGGACGGTGGCGAGCGGGTCGCCGGTGAAGTCCTCGGCGGAGAGGACGACCAGGTCGCTCGCGCCCCGCTCGGGGTCGTGGACGTAGGCCAGCAGGTAGCCGTCGTCCTCGCCGCGGGCGCCCTGCCTCGGGACGAAGGAGGCCTCGCCGGTGTAGCGGCCGGCGCCGAACCGCCGCACGGTGCTGGACTGCCGGCTCAGGTCGTGCTTGATCAGGGCGTCCCCGGCGGCCTCCGGGGTCAGGGCTTCCAGGGCCCCGGCCGCCGCGAAGTGGCGCAGCAGGTCGCCGGCCACGGTGGAGTACCCGAAGCGGTGGGCGCCGCCGACCACCGCCGGGCTGACCGCCGGGAACTCCTGCGGCCGGTCGTCCAGGCGGGTCTCGGCGACCCTGCCGGAGACGGTGTCGACGGTCCAGCGGTCCAGGGTGGGGCTGCTCTGCCCGTCCAGCGCGCCGCCGGCGAACATCCGCGGGTAGCGGACCACGTCGATGACGACCCGGTGGCCGTCCTCGTGGGCGTTGAGCGTGTGGTAGACGAAGCAGGGCTCGACCTCGAACCAGGCGACCTCGGTGCCGTCGCGGGGCAGCAGCCCGATCCGTGCGCCGCCGGTCTCGTCCCACACCGCGGGGTACGTCTTGCGCGCGAGGTTGTCGGCCATGCAGACGCGCGCCGCGAGGTCGAGGACGACGGCGAAGTTCCGGGTCAGCGCCATGTCGTGCACCACCGGCCGGTGCGCGACCGGGACGTCCACGGCCCGGACGACGGCGCCCTGCGGGGAGAGCACCAGGTGCCGCAGGTTCTCGCTGTCCCGCTGCCAGGTGATCGCGTGCAGCTCGCCGGTGACCGGGTCGAGCTTCGGGTGGGCGGCGAACCCGTCGGGCAGCGTGCCGCAGAAGTCGCTGGCGCCCACCGTCTCGATCTCGTAGGAGAGTTCGTACGGGCGGAAGCCGCCCTCGACCAGCGCGAAGGTGCGGTCGGCGTGCCCGATGACGTGGGTGTTGGGCGCGACGTCGGTGATCCGCGGGGCGGCGCCGGGGCGGGGCCGCTCCCCCAGGGCCTCGGCCACGGCGGCGCTGCGCACCAGCCGGTTGCGGTACCACCGGGCCCGCCCGTCGAGCAGCCGCACCCCGTGCACCATGGCGTACCCGCCGAACAGGTGCCTCGGCCTGGGGTCCTCCGCCCGCATCCCGTTGGGCCCGTTGCGCAGGTACCGGCCGTTGAGCTCGGCCGGGATCGTGCCGGTGACCGGCAGGTCGAACGCGGTGACTTCCTCGCCCACCGGCGTGTAGGCACCCGTGAACGGATTGGTGACGGTGGACACCGCAGATTCCTCCAGGCCGCATTCCGACGTCCGCTGCGCCCTCGGGGCAGCGCGTCCGGTTCAACGACCCGACCGCCCGCCGGGTGACGGCCGGTGGCGCGTGGAGGTCACGCCCACCGGAGGGCCGTCATCCGGTCGGTCCGGTCGGTCCGGTCGGTCCGGTCGGTCCGGTCGGTCCGGTCGACGGTTCCAGAGCGCCGACTTCGAAGACGTCCGCCACGACGACCGCCGTGACCTCACCCGCGTCGTCGTGTCCCACCCAGACCGGGTGGACGCCGTCTCCGCCCAGCACGAAGGCGACCAGCTCGGCCCCGTCGGCCTCCTCGGTCACCTTGCTGTAGCCGCCGTCGAGTTCGTGGAGGTCGTCGCCACCGCCGGAGGTGAGGGCGTGCATGAAGCGGCGGCCCAGGCCGGTCCGGGCGGCGGACTCGACGAAGCAGCCGGTGGCGGAGTCGACGCCGAAGCCGAAGTACTGGCCGTCGCGCAGCAGCCTCGGGTCCTCTCCCGGCGGGACCGCCATCGTCCAGCGGGCGGTCGGCTTCTCGCTCACCAGCACCCGCACGGCGTAGGTGTCGCGGGCGGTGAAGCGATCGCCGAACATCTCGTCCTCGTAACTGGCGCCGGTCTCCTGCACCGGGTGGACACCGGGCGGAACCTCGATCACCAGCGGGTCGCCCTCCGCGCCGCCGGGCAGGTACGAGGGGTCGCAGACCGCCAGCCGCCCCGTGGGCAGGGCGATCCCGGTCACCGTTGTCACCGGTTCGATGACGAGCGGCTGCGGCCGGTGCCGATGGGTGAACACGGCCCCGGGAGTGAACAGCTCGTCGAGCCGGGGCGCGGCCGCCGGCGGCGGCGGCCGCCAGCCGTAGGGCTGCGGGGCCCGGAAGGCCGGCGCAGGCGCGGTGTGCGAGGGCTACCGGGCGTTGCCGTAGGG
>NZ_JBHXTL010000169.1:0-17418 GCF_042677365.1 Kitasatospora sp. NPDC127116 | reverse complement strand
CGCCCGAGGAGGTCTCTTCCTCGGGCGCGGCCCGTTCCGTCGTGTCCGTCGGCCGGATTCCGTCAGCTGCGGCGCAGGGCCTCGGTGAGCCGGTTGGCGGCTTCGATGATGGCCTGGGCGTGCAGCCGGCCCGGGTGGCGGGTCAGGCGCTCGATGGGGCCGGAGACGGAGACGGCGGCCACCACGCGGTTGGACGGCCCGCGGACGGGGGCGGAGACGGACGCGACGCCCGGCTCCCGCTCCCCGATGGACTGGGCCCAGCCGCGGCGGCGGACGCCGCTGAGCGCGGTGGCGGTGAAGCGGGCGCCCTGGAGGCCTCGGTGGAGGCGCTCGGGCTCTTCCCAGGCCAGGAGGACCTGGGCGGCGGAGCCGGCCTTCATCGGCAGGGTGCTGCCGACGGGGACGGTGTCGCGCAGGCCGGAGAGTCGTTCGGCGGCGGCGACGCAGATGCGCATTTCGCCTTGGCGGCGGTAGAGCTGCGCGCTTTCCCCGGTGACGTCGCGCAGGTGGGTGAGGACGGGGCCCGCGGTGGCGAGCAGTCGGTCCTCGCCGGCGGCGGCGGAGAGTTCGGACAGGCGGGGGCCGAGGATGAAGCGGCCCTGCATGTCCCGGGTGACCAGGCGGTGGTGTTCGAGTGCGACGGCGAGTCTGTGGGCGGTGGGGCGCGCCAGACCGGTGGCGGCGACCAGCCCCGCCAGCGTGGCGGGGCCCGACTCCAGTGCGCTGAGCACCAGAGCGGCCTTGTCGAGAACGCCGACGCCGCTAGTGTTGTCCATAGCATGATATTGCAGTCTCAGTTGGCGAGACGCAAGTCCGTTTCGATGTTCGCCATCCTCTCAGATACCCGCAAAGCGGCTCTTCCGGGACTCCGCGTCTCACATGCTGGATGTGCCGGAGGGTGTGCCGAGGCACCGGAACCGCGCGCGGCGAAACGGCGGGGGGAGCAGTGGGGGGAATGGCGGGAGAAACGGTGGGGGGAACGGCAGGGGAAATGAAAAAAAGCCCCTGCCGTGTCACTGTCGGACACGGCAGGGGCCGTAAGAAGAATTCGGCGGCGTCCTACTCTCCCACAGGGTCCCCCCTGCAGTACCATCGGCGCTGAAAGGCTTAGCTTCCGGGTTCGGAATGGAGCCGGGCGTTTCCCTCTCGCTATGACCACCGAAATGATCGGGCCGGGCAATTGCTCGAAAGCATTGCCTTCGCCTCGCTGCAAATCATAGCAGGAGGGAAAACGAGGGGATTCCGCGGCCTCAGCGGCCGGCGTCCGCCGGGCCGGCCCCGCGGACCGGCCGGGCCGGGGCCGGCGCCGAGCCGGGCAGCGGGCCGGCGCCGAGCCGGGCAGCGGGCTGGTGTCCAGGTACCGGGTCTCGTAGACCCGCTCGGTGAACCGCCAGCCGTCCGCCGTGCGCCGGTACCGGTCGTGGTAGATCGCGTGGTTGATCCCCTGCCGGCCGTCCTTGAGGCGCGCGAGCTCGTAGATGTGGGCGCGGCCGGTCGCGGTGTCGCCGTCGATCACGACCGCCCCCGGGTGGGTGTTCTGGATGAAGAAGTCCCACTGCTCCTGGAGCTTCTCGCCGCCGGCCCGGATCTGCTCCGGGCCGGTCAGCTCGATCGGGACGTCGGGCATCCGCAGCACGCCGTCGGGGGTGAACAGCGCGGCGAGGCGGGCGCGGTCGCGCATCATCACCGCGTCGGTGAACTCGGCCTGCAGGGCCGTGATCTCGACGCGGTCGGCGATCGCCTGGAAGTCGTTCATCGGGTTCTCCGTTCCGTTCCACCGGTACGACGGACAGGACAGAACAGCCGCTCGATATGTGACATGAGCGGGAAGGCGTCACATCCCGGGCCGCCGCGTTGTCATAGGAGGAGCGGAGAGCCGTCGAGTCGAAGGGGTGGGGACAGGGTGCGGGAAGCAGGGGGCGGCACCACGACCGAGCCGGGCCCGGGCGCGATCATGGGCGAGCGGCGCCGGCTGATCGACCTGGCGTACCGGCTGCTCGGTTCGCCGGTGGACGCCGAGGACGTGGTGCAGGAGACGTACGCCCGCTGGTACGCGCTGCCCCGGCGGGAGCGGGAGGCGATCGTCTCGTCCGGCGGCTGGCTGACCACGGTGGCCAGCAGGATCTGCCTCAACCGGCTCGGCTCGGTCCGGGTGCGGCGGGAGCGCCACGTCGGCGGGTGGACCCCCGGGCCGCTGCCCGCGCGCCGGGAGTGGACGGACGCCGCGGCCGACCCCGCGGCCGATCCGGCCGATCCGGCGGGCCCGGCGGCGGGCCCGGCCGACCGGATCACCCCGGACGGGACGGTGAGCACGGCCTTCCTGGTGGCCCTGGAGGCCGTGACCCCGGCCGAACGGGTCGCCTTCGTCCTGCACGACGTCTTCGGCCACCCCTTCGTCGAAGTGGCCGCGATCGTCGGCCGCAGCCCGGCCGCCTGCCGCCGGCTGGCCGCCTCCGCCCACCGCCGGATCCGGGCCGCGCAGGCCCCGGCCGCGCCGGGGGCCTGATCAGCCGCGTCCGGCGGGTGCGCCCCCCGGAGAGGCTCCGGCCGTGGACACAGGGGCGGCCGATCCGGAGTCGTGCGCGGGCGTGAGGCGCGTCGCGCCGGGCGGGCGGGGCCCCCGTCCGGCGCGCGTACGTCGTGTCCACGCCCGTGCGCACACCATCGAGCCCACCCCTGTGCGCCGATCGTCCAAAAACCGACCGATAAGGTGTTAATCCAACATTCATCCATGCCGCATAGCCTCCGGGGGCTAGCCTCATGCTGAACGTCATCGTCCGACCGGGAGGCGAAAGCCCCGTGCAAGGCACTGTCACCACACCAGGCGGCTCCACGGTGGCCGGGGGCCAGGGCGAAGCGTTCCTGCTCGTCGTGGACGACGAACCCAACATCCGCGAGCTGCTCTCCGCCTCGCTGCGCTTCTCCGGCTTCCGCGTCGCCTCCGCCGCCAGCGGGACCGAGGCGCTCGAACTGGTCGCCGCCGAGCGCCCCGACCTGGTCGTGCTCGACGTGATGCTCCCCGACCTCGACGGCTTCACCGTCGTCGAGAAGCTGCGCGAGCGCACCAGCCGCGGACAGATAGCCGGCCCGGCCCACGGGCACCCCGGCGACCACCTGCCGGTGCTCTTCCTCACCGCCAAGGACGGCGTCGGCGACAAGGTGCAGGGCCTGGCCGCCGGGGCGGACGACTACGTCACCAAGCCGTTCAGCCTGGAGGAGCTGATCGCCCGGATCCGCGCGATCCTGCGCCGGGCCGGCGGGCCCGCCGAGGACGGCCGGCTGATCGTCGCCGACCTCAGCCTCGACCCGGTCGCCCACGAGGTCACCCGGGGCGGCACCCCGGTCTCGCTCTCCCCGACCGAGTTCAAGCTGCTGCACTACCTGATGGCCAACGTCGGCCGGGTGGTCTCCAAGTCGCAGATCCTCGACCACGTCTGGGCCTACGACTTCGGCGGGGACCTCTCCATCGTCGAGTCGTACATCTCCTACCTGCGCCGCAAGCTCGACTCCGGCCCGGCGCACGGCCCCAAGCTGATCCACACCGTGCGCGGCATCGGCTACGCCCTGCGCCGCCCCCCGCAGGGCTGACCGGGTCCGCTCGTGCTCGCCCGCTTCTCCGCCCGGATGTCGCTGCGCGCCCGGCTGCTGGTGCTCGTGCTCGCCCTGGTCACCACCGGGCTCGCGGTCAGCGACACCTTCGTGCTCGGCACCGTCCGGAGCCAGCTGGTGCAGCAGCTGGACGAACAGCTCCAGCGCTACGGGCCGCCGCTCTCCCGCAAGCCCCCGGGCCAGCTGACCGCGCAGACCGCCGGCCGGCCCGCCGTCGCCGGCCGGCGGGTCAGCCTGCCCAGCCAGTACCTGGTGCAGTACCTCTCCTCGGACGGCAAGGTCCAGGCGCTGATGCGCCAGCCCGTCTCGGACAGCGACCCGGCGCCCCAGCTGGAGGGACTGGACCCGACCCGGACCGCCCCCGACGTCCCCTTCGACCTGCCCGACCAGCGCGGCCAGCACCGCTGGCGGGTCCTGGTGCTGCCGCTCCAGACCCCCCGCGGGCAGGCCGCCAACCCCAGCGCGTACGCCTCGCCGGCGGTCACCCCGACCCACGTCATGGTGGCGGTCTCCCGCGAGGACATCGACGCCACCCTCGGCAAGCTGCGCACCTCCTTCCTGGCCATCGGCGGCGGCGTCCTGGTGGTGATCGCCGCGCTCGGCCTCTTCGCCGTACGGGCCGGGCTGCGGCCGCTGCGCCGGATCGAGGAGGGCGCCGAGCGGATCGCGGCCGGCGAGCTGTCGCACCGGATGCCGGAGCTCTCCCCGGGCACCGAGGTCGGCCGGCTGTCGGTCGCGCTCAACGGGATGCTCACCCAGATCGAGGCGGCCTTCGCGGCCCGCGCCGAGTCCGAGGCCCGGATGCGGCGCTTCGTCGCCGACGCCTCGCACGAGCTGCGCACCCCGCTGGCCGGGATCCGCGGCTTCGCCGAGCTGTACCGGATGGGCGGGCTGCCTGCCGAGGCCGACGTCAAGCGGACCATGACCCGGATCGAGAGCGAGGCCGACCGGATGGGCGCCCTGGTCGAGGACCTGCTGGTGCTCGCCCGGCTGGACGAGGAGCGCCCGCTCGACCTCGCCCCGATGGACCTGCGCACCCTCGCCGCCGACGCGCTGCACGACCTCACCGCCCTCGACCCGAGCCGCCCGGTCGCGCTCACCGGCCCGGCCGGCACCGGCGCGCCCGGCGCCGCGCCCGTCATCGGCGACGAGGCCCGGCTGCGGCAGGTGGTCACCAACCTGGTCGGCAACGCGGTCAAGCACACCCCGCCCGGCACCCCGGTCCGGATCGGGGTGGGCAGCGTCCCCGGTGGCGTCTGCCTGCTGGAGGTCGCCGACTCCGGCCCCGGCCTCACCGAGGAGCAGGCCCAGCGGGTCTTCGACCGCTTCTTCCGGGTCGACCCCTCCCGCAGCCGCGACAACGGCGGCGGCGCCGGCCTCGGCCTCGCCATCGCGACCGCCCTCACCCGCGCCCACGGCGGCACCCTCACCCTGCACACCGCCCCGGGCGAGGGCGCCACCTTCCGCGTCGAACTGCCCTGCCAGCACTGACCGGATTTCCGGCGGGTTCGCCCGAATGTCGGGAATTCCGGCCTTTGTGAGCGGACCGCCCCCGACTTTGTCGACTCGTCAATTCCCCGGCGAACCAGGAAGACACGGCGCCCGGTCATTGCCGGAATCCGGCATGGAGCGTCAAGAATGCGTATGCCTATGATCGGTGCTGCCCGGCCGTCGGAAACTCTTCCGGCCGAGGCTTTTGCTTTCCTGCAGGCCCGAAAGGGGTCATTGTGAAACTCCGCCGTTCGCTGGTCTCGGCCGCCCTCGTCGCCGCCGTCGTCTCGCCCGCCGTGGTGCTCTCCGCGGCACCCGCCTTCGCGGAGTCGGCGTCCGCGGCGCAGACCCGGAGCGACAACGGCTCGATCGCCGAACTGGAGCGCGCCGCCGCCGACGCCGCCAAGGCGTACACGGCGGCCGTCGCCAACGAGGCCAAGGTGCGGGCCGAGACCTCCGCCTTCCTCGACAACTCCCAGCCCTACCAGGGCACGTACGAGGAGGCCAAGGCCGCCGCGGTGACGGCCGCCGCGGCCAAGGACGCCGCCAGGAAGGAGGCCGAGGCGGCCTCCGACGCGTTCCGCGTCGCCACGGAGGAGGAGCTGCCCGCGGCCAGGGAGCGGCTGAACAAGGCGTACGCCGCCGCGAACGCCGCCAGCGCCGCGGACACGAAGGCCAAGGCCGCCGTGACCGCCGCCAGGAACGCCCTGGACGACGCCCGGGTCGAGGCGTTCCGGCGGATCCACACGGCGGACCAGGCCACCAAGGCCGCGGCCGCCGCCAAGGCCGCCGCGGACCAGGCCCTCGCCGAAGCGAGGGCGGCCGCCGAGAAGCCGGTCGAGAAGCCGGTCGAGAAGCCCGCCGAGAAGCCCGCCGAGAAGCCGGCGGAGCAGCCCGCGGCGGTCACCCCGGTCTCCAACACCACCACCACGGCCAAGACCGGCACCACGGGCAAGTCGACCGTCTCGACCACGTCGGGCACCTCGACCACGTCGACCACCCGGGCCGCCACCGGCTCGACCACCGAACTCGCCGAGACCGGCTCCAACCCGGCCACCCCGTACCTCGCCCTGGGTGCCGGCCTCGCGATCAGCCTCGGCGCCGCGGCCCTCTACGTCTCCCGCCGCAAGCCGGCCACCCGCCCCACCTCCTGACCCACCCCGGTCGCGCCCGCTCGGGAGGACGGCGCGACCACCCCGGAACCGCAGGACAGGCCCCGGCCCGTCCTGCGGTTCCGGCGTTCCCGGCCCCGGACTCCGGATCGGGTGCACCCGGCGGAGCCGTCGCGGGGTTCACGCCGGCCGGGCGCCGGTAGCACGCGGATCCGGCCGGGGCGACCGGGGCGCGGGCCTGTCAAGCGCCGGTTCGGCCAACAACTTCCGGTCGTCCGCCCCGTCGTTCGTTGCCCCGGCCCGCGGGGGGTCCGCAGACTGTGCGGACCGCACCGCGGCCGTGGCGCAGCGCACCGGGCTGTCAAACACACCCCACCTGCAGTTCCCTCGTAAGGATGGTGGATACTGCTCCTTGTGAACGTGTTCACGTTCACAAGCGGACAAGCTTGCGTGGTTGAGCAACGGTCTACGGCTATAGATGAAGTTTGTCCGGAAGATGCCCGTCGTCACGCGGGCAGGTTGGGAGAGAGGGCGACGTGGAACTGGCAATCGCTCACGAGACCATCGCGCGATGGCAATTCGGCATCACCACCGTCTACCACTTCCTCTTCGTCCCGCTCACGATCAGCCTGGCCGCGATCGTGGCCGGTCTGGAGACCGCCTGGGTGCGGACGAACAAGGAGAAGTACTTCCACGCCACCAAGTTCTGGGGAAAGCTCTTCCTCATCAACATCGCGATGGGCGTGGTCACCGGAATCGTCCAGGAATTCCAGTTCGGCATGAACTGGTCCGACTACTCCCGCTTCGTCGGTGACGTCTTCGGCGCCCCGCTCGCGATGGAGGCGCTGATCGCCTTCTTCTTCGAGTCCACCTTCATCGGCCTGTGGATCTTCGGCTGGGACAAGCTGCCGAGGAAGATCCACTGCGCCTGCATGTGGATGGTGGCCCTGGGCACCGTGCTCTCCGCCTACTTCATCCTGGCCGCCAACTCCTGGATGCAGCACCCGGTCGGCTACGCGATCGACCCGGTCACCGGCAAGGCCCAACTGACCGACGTCGTCAAGGTGCTGTTCCAGAACACCACCCTCGTGGTCGTCTTCCACACCCTGACCGCCGCCTTCCTCACCGGTGCGGCCTTCGTCGTCGGCATCGCCTCCTTCCACCTCTGGAAGGCCAAGCGCAAGCCGGAGACCGCCGACCCGAAGAAGACCGCCGCGATGCGGACCTCGCTGCGGCTCGGCCTGGTGCTCGCGGTGGTCTTCGGCGCCGGCACCGCGCTCAGCGGCGACACCCTGGGCAAGGTCATGTTCGAGCAGCAGCCGATGAAGATGGCCGCCGCCGAGGCGCTCTGGGAGACCCAGGCGCCGGCCCCGTTCTCGGTCTTCGCGGTCGGCGACGTCAGCAAGGGCCACAACTCGGTCGCCCTGGAGATCCCCGGAATACTCTCCTTCCTCGCCCACAGCGACTTCAGCTCCTCCGTCCCCGGCATCAACGACACCGCCGCCGCCGAGGCCGCCCAGCACGGCGGCGACCCCAAGGACTACATCCCGAGCATCTTCGTCACCTACTGGGGCTTCCGCCTCATGATCGGCTTCGGGATGACCTCCTTCCTGGCCGGCCTGATCGGCCTGTGGACCACCCGGAGGAAGCTCTTCCTGCGCCCCGAGTTCCGCACCGGCGAGACCGAGGTGCCCCGGCTGATGCTCACCCCCAGGCGCGAGCTGGGGCCGCTGCTGACCAAGTGGAGCTGGCGGATCGGCATCCTGACCATGGGCTTCCCGCTGATCGCCAACAGCTTCGGCTGGATCTTCACCGAGATGGGCCGTCAGCCCTGGGCCGTCTTCGGCCTGATGACCACGGCCAGCGCCGTCTCCCCCAACGTCGGTGTCGGCACCCAGATCGGGGCGCTGGCGACCTTCACAACCCTGTACGCGATCCTCGCGGTCATCGAGGTCCGGCTGCTGGTCAAGTACGCCAAGGCCGGCCCGGTGGTGACCGAGCAGCCGCCCACCAAGGACCCGTCGCTGCGCGGACCGTCCTCGGACGAGGACGCCGACAAGCCGCTCGCCTTCGCCTACTGAGGCGCCGGGACACCGGGGAACTGAGGATCTGACATGCAACTCCACGACGTCTGGTTCGTGCTGATCGCGGTCCTGTGGATCGGCTACTTCTTCCTGGAGGGCTTCGACTTCGGGATCGGCGTGCTGACCAAGCCGCTGGCCCGCAACACCGCCGAACGGCGGGTGCTGATCAACACCATCGGCCCGGTCTGGGACGGCAACGAGGTCTGGCTGCTGACCGCCGGCGGCGCCACCTTCGCGGCCTTCCCGGACTGGTACGCGACGCTCTTCAGCGGCTTCTACATCCCGCTGCTGGTCATCCTGGTCTGCCTGATCGTCCGCGGTGTGGCCTTCGAGTACCGGGCCAAGCGCGACGGCGCCCGCTGGCAGCGGAACTGGGAGGAGGCCATCTTCTGGACCTCCCTCCTCCCGGCCTTCCTCTGGGGCGTGGCCTTCGCCAACATCGTGCGCGGCGTGGACATCGACGCGCAGAAGAACTACATCGGCACCCTCTGGGACCTGCTGAACCCGTACGCGCTGCTCGGCGGCCTGGTGACGCTCGCCCTGTTCACCCTGCACGGCTCGGTGTTCGCCGCGCTCAAGACGGTCGGCGAGATCCGCGAGCGGGCCCGCAGGGCCGCCCTGCTGTCCGGTCTGGTGACCGCCGTGCTGGCGCTGGCCTTCCTGATCTGGACCCAGGCCGACCACGGCAACGGCCGCAGCCTCGCCGCGATGATCGTCGCGGTGGTCGCCCTGCTCGGCGCCCTGGCGGCCAACCAGCTCGGCCGCGAGGGCTGGGCGTTCAGCCTCTCCGGGGCGACCATCGTGGCCGCGGTCGCGATGCTCTTCCTGGCGCTCTTCCCGGACGTCATGCCCTCCACCCTGAACCCGGAATGGAGCCTGACCGTCAGCAACGCCGCGTCCTCGCCGTACACGCTGAAGGTGATGACCGTCGTGGCGGCGATCTTCACCCCGCTGGTGCTGCTCTACCAGGGCTGGACGTACTGGGTGTTCCGCAAGCGGATCGGCGTCCAGCACATCCCCGGGCACAACCCGGCCGCCCCGCTCGACCAGGCCTGACGCCATGAAGCCGGTCGACCCCCGACTCCTCGGGTACGCCCGCACCACCAGGGCCTTCCTCGTCGGATCCGTGCTGCTCGGCGCGGTCGGCGCGGCCCTGGTGGTCGCCCAGGCGAGTCTGATCGCCGAGATCGTCGTCCGCGCCTTCCAGCGCGGGGCGACGCTCGGCGAGCTGACCACGCCGCTGCTGCTGCTCGCCCTGACGGCGGTCGGGCGCGGGCTGGTCGGCTGGCTCACCGAGCTCACCGCGCACCGGTCCGTCGCCCGGGTGAAGTCCACCCTGCGGCGCCGGCTGCTCGACCACGCCACCGCGCTCGGCCCGTCCTACCTGGCGGGCCGGCGCACCGGCGAACTCACCACCCTCGCCACCCGCGGCATCGACGCGCTGGACGACTACTTCGCCCGCTACCTGCCGCAGCTGGCGCTGGCCGTGGTCGTCCCGATGATCGTGCTGCTGCGGATCGTCGGCGCCGACTTCACCTCGGCCGCGATCATCGCCGGGACGCTGCCGCTGATCCCGCTGTTCATGGTGCTGATCGGGATGGCCACCCAGTCCCGGATGGACCGGCAGTGGAACACCCTGGCCCGGCTCTCCCACCACTTCCTCGACGTGGTCGCCGGACTGCCCACCCTCAAGGTGTTCAACCGGGCCCGCACCCAGGCCGCCACCATCGCCCGGATCACCGCCGACTACCGCCGCGCCACCCTGCGCACCCTGCGGATCGCCTTCGTCTCCTCCTTCACCCTGGAACTGCTCTCCACCCTGTCCGTCGCGCTGGTCGCCGTCACCGTCGGCTTCCGGCTGGTGGACGGCACGCTCGACCTGGAGACCGGGCTGCTGATCCTGGTGCTCGCCCCCGAGGTGTACTTCCCGATCCGCCAGGTCGGCGCGCTCTACCACTCCAGCGTCGAGGGGCTGACCGCCGCCGACGAGCTGTTCCGGGTGCTGGAGACCCCGCTGCCCGCCGCCGGCACCACCCCGGCGCCGGACCTCGCGGGTGCCGAGATCGCCGCCGACGGCCTGGTCGTCCGGCACCCCGGGCGCACCGAGCCCGCCCTGGACGGCGCCGGGCTGACCCTGAGCCCGGGCTCCAGCACCGCGCTCACCGGCCCCAGCGGCGCCGGCAAGTCCACCCTGCTGGCCGTCCTGCTCGGCCTCACCGCCCCGGACTCCGGCACCGTCCGGATCACCGCCGCCGACGGCCGCGTCCACGACCTGGCCGAGCTGGACCCGCAGAGCTGGCGGCGGCAGATCGCCTGGGTGCCGCAGCACCCGCACCTGTTCGCCGGGACGGTCGCCGAGAACCTGCGGCTCTACCGGCCGCAGGCCACCGACGAGCAGCTGTGGACGGCGCTGCGGGCCGCGCACGCGCTCGACTTCGTGACCGACCTGGCGGCCGTCCTGGGGGAGGACGGCGCCGGGCTCTCCGCCGGGCAGCGCCAGCGCCTCGCCCTCGCCCGGGTGCTGCTCGCCGACGACCGGCCGCTGGTGCTGCTGGACGAGCCGACCGCCAACCTGGACGGCGCCTCCGAGGCGGCCGTGGTGGACACCGTCCGGGCGCTGGCCGCCGATCCGGCGCGCACCGTGCTGGTGGTCGCGCACCGGCCGGCCCTGCTGGCCGCCGCCGACCGGCGGGTACGGCTGGCGGGGCCCGCCGCCGCCCCGCCCGCCCCGCTCACGGACGGCCATCACCGCGGCGATCACCACGGCGGGAAGCACAGCGGGAAGCCGACCCCCGCCCCCGCCGTCGCCGAGGAGACCGGCCCCGAGGGCGGCACCACCCCCCGGCTGGCGCTCTCGATCCTGCTCGGCGCGCTCGCCCTCGGCTGCGCCGTCGCCCTGATGGCCACCTCCGGCTACCTGATCTCCCGGGCCTCCGAGATGCCGCCGGTGCTCTACCTGATGATGGCCGTCACCTCGGTACGGGCCTTCGGCATCGGCCGCAGCGTCTTCCGCTACGCCGAGCGGCTGGTCTCGCACGACGCGGTGCTGCGCACCCTCGGCACCCTGCGGGCCGCCGTCTACCGGCGGCTGAGCGCGCTCGCCCCGGCCGGACTGCCCGCCTTCCGGCGCGGCGACCTGCTCTCCCGGCTGGTCGCCGACGTGGACGCGATCCAGGACCACTACCTGCGCTGGCGGCTGCCGGCCGCGGTGGCCGGCCTGGTCGCGCTGGCCTCGACGGTGGCGATGACCGCCTTCCTGCCCGCCGCCGGGCTGGTGCTCGGCCTCGGGCTGCTGCTCGCGGGCGTGCTGGTGCCCGCCCTGGCCGCCCGCTGGTCGGCCGGTGCCGAACGGCGCCAGGCCCCGGCGCGCGGGCGCCTGGCCACCGCCGTGGTGGACGCCTTCACCGGCACCGCCGAGCTCACCGTGGCCGGCGCCCTGCCCGGCCGGCTGGCCGCCGTCCGCACCGCCGACGCCGCGCTGACCGGGCTGGCCGCCCGCTCGGCCGCCACCACGGCACTCGGCACCGGGCTGATCGCCCTGCTCACCGGGCTGACCGTGACCGCCGCGGCCGCCGTCGGCGTCCAGGGGGTGCGCGACGGGGTGCTGGCGCCGGTCTGCCTGGCCGTGGTGGTGCTGACCCCGCTGGCCGCCTTCGAGGCCGTCACCGGGATGCCGCTCGCCGTCCAGGCCCGCCAGCGCAGCCGCGCCGCGCGGGCCCGGCTGGACGAGGTGCTGAACGCCCCGGTGCCGGTCACCGAGCCGGCCGAACCGGTGGCGCTGCCCGAGCAGCCGCTGCCGGTCGCGGTGCGCGGGCTGACCGTCCGCCACCCCGGGCAGGCGGTGGACGCGCTCGCCGGGGTGGACCTCGACCTCGCCGCCGGCCGCCGGATCGCCGTGGTCGGCCCGTCCGGCTCCGGCAAGACCACCCTCGCCCAGGCGCTGCTGCGCTTCCTGGAGCCGAGCGCCGGGACGGTGCGGTTCGCCGACGGCCGTCCACAGGCTGTGGACAGCCGCGCGCTGGCGGGCGAGTCCGTCCGCCGGGTGATCGGGCTCTGCGCCCAGGACGCCCACGTCTTCGACAGCTCGCTGCGGGAGAACCTGCGGCTGGCCCGGCCGGAAGCGGCGGAGGACGAGCTGCGCGCCGCGCTGGCCGGCGCCCGGCTGCTGGAGTGGACCGAGGGCCTGCCGGACGGCCTGGACACCATGGTCGGCGAGCACGGCGCCCGGCTCTCCGGCGGCCAGCGCCAGCGGCTGGCACTCGCCCGGGCCCTGCTCGCGGACTTCCCCGTCCTGGTCCTGGACGAGCCCGCCGAGCACCTCGACCTGCCCACCGCGGACGCCCTGACCGCGGACCTGCTGGCCGCCACCGAGGGCCGCACCACGGTGCTGATCACCCACCGGCTGGCCGGGCTGGACGACACCACGGTGGACGAGGTGCTGGTGCTGGACGGCGGGCGGGTGGCCGAGCGGGGCCGCTGGTCCGAGCTGGTCGCCGACCCGGACGGGCGGCTGCACGCGATGTGGCGGCGGGAGCGGGAGGCGGACGGACTGCTGGAGCTGGTGGGCCGCTAGCCGCGCGGCCCGCCGTACCGCCCGTCGTACCGCCCGTCGTACGGGTCGTCGTACTGCCTGCCGAACTGCCCGTCGCGCCGCCCTTCGGCTGAAAAGCGTACAAACTAGGCTTTCTCCATGGACCCCACGCCGGACCTCCCCGAGGCCACGCCCGAGCCGACACCCCATCGGGTGCCCGAGATCGCCTCGCTGGGGCTGGACACCCTGGTCACCGAGGTCGCCGAGCGCCTCCAGTCGGCCGCCGCGGTCACCGACCGGATGCAGCGGCTGCTGGAGGCGGTGGTCTCGATCGGGGCGGGGCTGGACCTGCACGCCACCCTGCACCGGATCGCGGTGGGCGCGGCCGAACTGGTCGACGCCCGGTACGCGGCGCTCGGCGTGATCGCCCCCGGCGGCACCGGTCTGGCCGACTTCATCCACGTCGGGGTCGACGACGGGACCGCCGGCGAGATCGGCGAACTGCCCGCCGGCCGGGGCATCCTCGGCGTGCTCATCGACCGCCCCGAGCCGCTGCGGCTGACCGACCTCGGCGCCGACCCGCGCTCCTCCGGGTTCCCCCCGCACCACCCGCAGATGAGGACCTTCCTGGGCGTGCCGATCCGGGTCCGCGCGGAGGTGTTCGGCAACCTCTACCTCACCGAGAAGAAGGGCGGCGGGGCCTTCACGCCCGAGGACGAGCAGGTGGTGCACGCGCTCGCCGCGGCGGCCGGTGTGGCCATCGAGAACTCCCGGCTGTACGAGGAGGGCCGCCGCCGCGAACGCTGGATCGCCGGCGCTGCCGCCGTCACCACCGCCCTGCTCTCCGCCGAGCAGGCCGAGACCGCGCTGACCGTCGCGGCCGAGCAGGTGCGGGAGCTGGCGGACGCCGCGCTCGGCATGATCCTGCTGCCGACCGGCCCGGAGGACGGCGACGAGGGCGACGGGCAGATGCGGGTCGCCCACGCCTCCGGTGAGCTGGCCGAGTTCGTGCGCGGCGAACTGCTGCCCAGGGAGAGCTTCGCGGCCCGGCTGCTCGCGGGGGAGAGCGTCTACCTGGACGACATGTCCAGCGACCCGACCGTGGTGATCCGGCTCGCCCGCCGCTTCGGCCCGTCCATGGCGGTGCCGATGGTCGCCGCCGGGCGGGTGCTCGGCGGGCTCTGCGTCTGGCGCCCCTGCGGAGCGGTGCCGTTCACCAACAGCGAGAAGCAGCTCGCCGAGACCTTCGCCTCGCAAGCCGCGCTCGCCCTGCGGCTCGCCGAGGGCCAGCGCGACCAGCAGCGCCTGGCCGTCTTCCAGGACCGCGACCGGATCGCCCGCGACCTGCACGACCTGGTGATCCAGCGGCTGTTCGCCACCGGGATGATGCTGGAGAGCGCCGCCCGGCGGGCGGTCGTCCCCGAGGTGAAGGTCGGCATCGGCAAGGCGGTGGACGAGCTGGACGCCACCATCCAGGAGGTCCGCACCACCATCTACGCCCTCCAGCACGACAACCACGGCGACGCGCCGGACACCCTGCGCACCCGGGTGCTGCGCGAGGCCAGCCAGGCCGCGGCCGCGCTCGGCTTCAAGCCCGCGGTGAGCTTCGTCGGGCCGGTGGAGAGCCTGGTCGGCGAGAACACCGGCCGTCAACTGCTGGCCGCCCTGCGCGAGATGCTCTCCAACACGGCCCGGCACGCGCGCGCCTCCCGGGTCGGGGTGGAGATCGACGCCACCACCCACCTGGACGAGGACGGCCGCCCGGTGGGCGGCGACCCGGATTCGCTGGACCGGGGCGGGCGGCCGGGCGTCCTGCTCACCGTGACCGACGACGGGGTGGGCATCCCGCCGGGCGGCCGGCGCAGCGGCCTGCTCAACCTCACCCGGCGCGCCGAGGCGCTCGGCGGCGACGCCTGGCACGAGAGCGGGCCGTACCGCAAGGGGACGATGGTGCGCTGGACCGCCCGGCTCTGAGCGGTCCACGGCGGTTCCCGGCCGGTTGCCGGTCGGTCACGGGCCGGCCCGGGCCGGTTCCGGGGCGGTTTCCGATCGAGACGCGTGAAAGTTAAACGAGAGAGAACTTCCCGACCAACGGCGCAAGTTGTGAACGTTCTGGGCTTTCGGGGGCTCCGTGTGCACACATAGCTTTACTCCGCTCGGAGGGGAATCCGGAGGGCAACCGGACGGAGGGGGCAGTGAACGCTGCCGGCCGCGGCTACACCGCAGCAGGGGCAAGTCGAGGGGGGTTCCGCGCCGAACGGGCGGCGGACGGGCGCTACCGCTGGCAACTGAAGGCGCCCAACGGACGGGTGGTCGCGATCACCCCGGCCGCGTTCGAGACGGCCGGCGAGGCCGAGCGGGGCTTCGACGGCCTGCGGGTCGTGGCGGTCGAACTCACCGCGCGGATCACCCACGTGCGGGAGGGCATCGGCTGGATCTGGGTCGTCCCGGGTTCGCGGGCCCTGCCCGAGGTGCGCTCCAGCCGCGCGTACGAGCGGTACGCGACCTGCCAGAACGCCTTCCGGCGGTTCGTGGTGCTGCTCTCCAAGCAGCCTCCGCGCGAACTCCCGGAACCCGTGGTGCCGTTGAGACGCACCGATGGCCGCTGAGCGGCGCGGTCCGCGGCTGCTGATCGTGCCGGCGGCCGACCGCTGCCTCGGCTGGGCGCTGCGGGCCGCCAACGGTCGGCCGCTCGGGGTAGGCGTGCGGACCTACCGGAGCGAGGAGGAACTCGCCGAGTCGGTACGGGAACTGCTGATCGAGCGGGCCGCGCTGCGATGTTCGGTCGGACAGTCCGAGGGGCGTCAGTGGGTCTGGGCCGCCTACCTGCCGGTGCGCAGCACCCGGCGGGGGGCGGCCGACGCCGTTCCGGTGGCCCGCAGCGCCCGGGGGTACCTGCGGCGGGACCAGTGCCAGGCGGGGGTCGAGGGGTTCCTGGCCGGACTCCAGTGGGTGGGGCAGGAGTTGCGGCGGTCCGGGCGGGACGGCCGCTGGCCGCTGTGAGCGTGTGAGTCGATGACGGTCCGAGTCGGATGACGGACCGTCATTCCGGCGTTCCCGGAAGGGGATCCTCCATCGGATCCCGTTACCGGAAGGCGATCCTCCATCGGATCTCCGTCCGTGCTGTTCCGGTGAAGGACAGGTTTCCGGCAACACTCCGAGCAGCCTCCTGGAGAAGAACGTCGACCGGGCTCGGAGCCCCGGCAGTGCCCCTGTCACGTGCACGCTGACCAGTGGCTAAACCTCGCTGAACCGATGAGTCGACATTCACCGGCCGGGCTCGACCTCTCTTCCGGCGGAACCTCCCCGGCGGACAGGATCGGCACTGCCGGCGAGGCCGCAGCGGACGCGGCCACACGGCCCCGAACTCCCGAACGGAGTACGGGTTTCACGCGATGTACGTCTCTCCCCCGGAGGAAGAGGAACATGCGTAAGACCGCTGCCAAGCTGCTCACCGTCGCCGCCCTGGCGACCTCCCTCGCCACCGTCGTCGGCGGCACCGCCGTCGCCGACCCGGCCACCGGTGTCACCCCGCGCGCCATCGACATCGTGGGTGTCGGCTCCGACACGACCCAGTCGGTGCTGAACCAGCTCGCCGCCGACTACAACGCGTCGCTCACCAGCTCCACCTCCCCGCGCCTCTACAGCTGGGACGCGATCCCGGCCGGCACCATCACCACCAAGACCGGTGCCACCGCGATCACCCGCCCGAACGGCTCCGGCGCCGGCATCACCGCGCTGAACGCCAACACCAGCGCCACCGTGGACTTCGCCCGTTCCTCGCGCGGCCCGGTGGCCACCGACCCGACCACCGACGACTTCGTCGCGCTGGCGCAGGACGCGGTCTCCTGGGCCGCCAAGAGCGGTGGCAACGCCCCGGCGAACCTGACCACGGCGAACCTGAAGGGCATCTACTCCTGCACGATCACCAAGTGGAACCAGATCAACGCGTCGCTCCCGAACGCCACGATCAAGCCCTTCCTGCCGCAGACCGGTTCGGGCACCCGTTCCTTCTTCCTGACCGCCATCAACGGTGGCGTCACCCCGCTCACCCCGGGCGCCTGCGTCAACAGCAGCGTCCAGGAGAACCAGGGCAGCGACACCCAGCTGAACGACATCAACGCGCTGGTCCCCTACTCCGTCGCCCACTACATCGGCCAGGTGTACTTCGGCAAGGGCACCGGCGCCGACGTCCAGGGCCCGCTGACCATCCGCAACATCGACGGCAACGCGCCGGTCGACACCGTGAACAAGGTCATCAGCGACACCTTCGTGGCCACCCAGTACGGCCGCGTGGTCTACAACGTCTTCCGTGACGCCGAGTGGAACGCCACGGACGCCCACGGCACCGCCCTGCGCGCCATCTTCGGCGCCGGTGGCTGGATCTGCACCAACGGTGCCACGGACATCCAGAGCTACGGCTTCCTGCCGCTCTCGCCCTTCGCCTGCGGCAGCGTCACCCACTCCTGATCGAACCAGCACCGCACCGGCGGGGGGGGGGGCGGGGGGGGGCCCGCGGCCCGCCCCCGCCGGCCCCCCCGCGCCGCCGGGTGCTTTCAACAAAAAAACCCACCCCACAACACCCCCCCCC
>NZ_JBHXTL010000168.1:0-17547 GCF_042677365.1 Kitasatospora sp. NPDC127116 | reverse complement strand
ACTCAGGTCCACCCGGGGCCGGCCGTCGGGTACGGCTCAGCGCTCCTTGTCCACGGCCGGCAGCCCGGCCTGACCGGCGGTCAGCCGGCCCTGGGCGTACAGCCAGCGCACCGTGTCCGCCATGGTCTCCGCGGTCGGCCTCGGCGTCAGCCCCCCGGTGCTCGCCGCGGGGTCGACCGGGGTCGCACAGGCGCAGGTGTAGACGGCGCCGTACTCCGCGGGGATGTGCCAGGGCCATCCGCGCTGGAGCAGGGTGGCCAGGGCGCCGACCGGCAGCATGGCCCGGGCGGGGAGGAAGGCCGCGGGCAGCCGCCGCCCGGTGACCTCCCGCAGGGTCCGCACGTACTGCCGGGTGGGCAGGTGGTGGCCGGGTCCGAAGTGCCGGTCGGATCCCGCCCTCGGCGTGGTCAGCAGCCGGGCGTGCAGCTGCGCGGTGTCCCGGACGTCGCCGACCGGGAAGCCGCCCAGCGGCCAGATCGGCATCAGTCCGCGCAGGGTGTTGCGCAGCCGGGCGTTCTGGTCGCCCAGCCCCGGGTCCTGCGGGCCGAGCAGCGCGGGCGGGTAGCTGATGACCACCGGCGCGCCGTCCCGCTGGTGGCCCCGCGCGATCCGCTCGGCCGCCGCCTTGGTCGCCATGTACGTGTCCCGGGGACGGCCGACCGGGGAGTGCTCCCCGAGCGGCCGTCCGGGGGACGGCAGCAGCGCGACGATGCTGGAGACGTGGACGACCGGGTCGGCGCCCGACCGTCGGGCGGCGGCCAGCACCAGTTCGGTTCCCCGCTCGTTGGTCCGGCGCATCTGCGCGTTGCGCCGGCTGTCGAAGGAGTACACCGCGGCCGCGTGCAGCACCGCGTCGGCGCCGCGCACCGTGCGGGCCGCGTCGCCCTCGTCGGTCACGTCCCCGACGACCAGGTCGACGGCGCCCGGGTCCACCTCCAGCAGGCCCAGGACCCGCTCCGCGGCGGCCGGGTCGCGGACCAGCATCCGCACCCGGTGGCCGCCGCGGACCAGCGCCGCGACCGAGTGGATGCCGACGAATCCGGTGCCGCCGGTCACGCTCACCAACATCGGACCATCCCCCCGCTCAGCCGATCTCTTCCGGTTTCCCGCCGATGCCCCGGTGGAAGGCGCCGCCGTAGAACAGCAGCGCCTCCCGGTGGTCCGCCCAGTCCGAGGCGAGCACCTCGCCGAGGAAGATGGAGTGGTCGCCGCCATCGTACTGCTCGGCGAGCTTGCACTCCAGCCAGGCCAGCGAGTCCGACAGCAGCGGGGCCCCGGTGAACGGGCCGGGCTGCCAGTCGAGGCCGTCGAACTGGGCGGCTCCGCGCGGCCTGCTCTTGTTCGCGAAGTACCGTGCCAGGTGCTCCTGTTCGGCGCCGAGCACGGAGACCGCGAAGGACCTGGACGCCATGATCGCCTCGTGCATCGTCGCGGAGCGGGCCACGCAGCACAGCACCATCGGCGGTTCCAGGGAGACCGAGCTGAACGCGTTGGCGGTCATCCCGTGGACGTGCTCGCCGCCGGTGGTCAGGACCGTGATCCCGGTGGCGAAACGGGCCATCGTCTCGCGCAGGGCGCCCGGCAGGACCGCGCGGTTCGCCGCGGCCGCCGACGTCGCGCCCGGCGCCTGGGCGGGGGCCGGGGACCGGCCGTTGCCGATCACAGCGCCCGCCCCGTCCCGACCGGCCCGCCGGGCGGGACCTGCGCCGCGAGGGCCCGCGCGACGGCCGGCCCCTCGGCGTACGGCACCAGCGCCAGGCGCAGTTCCTCGGGCACCCGGGCGGGGACGGTGGCCGTGTTCGGCCCGCGCATGCACGCGATCCGCTGCCGGCCGCGGGCCACCAGGTTCTCCTGCTCGCCGTCGATCCGCATGTAGTCGAAGCTGAACTGGATCTGGGTCTGGGTCAGCTCCTCCAGCCGCATCCGGACCGACAGCTCGTCGAACGAGGTGATCTCGGCGAAGAAGTCGCACTCCACCTTGAGGGTGAACAGCTTCAGGTCGTCCCGCAGCTCGGCGAGCACCCCCGGCGCCTTGTCCTTGAGGAACATCTCCCGGCAACGCCCCTGCCAGCGCAGGTAGTTCACGTAGTAGACGTTGCCGACGAGGTTGGTCTCCTCGAAGCCCACGGTGTGGCGGATCTCGTAGTAGGCCGACATCAGTTCTCCTTCCCGACGAGTACCGCGAAGAGCACCGGCTCCGTCCGGTCGTTGACGGTGGTGACCCAGGTGGCGACGGCCGCGTCGCCGGCGGACAGGACGACCCAACCGCCCGGGTGGACGCGGTCGAGCGTCAGCGCCTGGGTGGTCGCGCCGGACTTGCGCAGGCACTCCAGCGCGCTCCAGACCCTGGTGCCGGCCACCGCCGGGCTGCAGCCCGCCTCGGCCACCAGCAGGTCCCGCAGGGCGAGTTGACCGGTGCCCAGCAGGGCGTCCCAGTCCTCGGCGCTCCGCTCCAGGACGGTCTCGACGTCGCAGGCGAGCCGCCCGGGGCCGGCCACCGCCAGGGTCAGGCCGGGGCCGTGCGAGGCCGAGACCGTGATCCCGTCGAGTCCGGGCCCACCGGCGAGTTCGGGCTTGCCGTCCGGCCGGTGGCGCAGGTCCACCGGCCGTCCCAGCGCCCGGCCGAGGGCGGTCGCGGTGCGGGCCCGGCGGTCGCCGTCGGCGGACTCCGCGGTGGATTCCGCGGCGGGCTTCGCCGCGGGCTCGACGACCACCGCGCGGCTGCCGCCCAGGACCCGTTCCAGGCCGCGTTCCAGGTACGAACCGAGCATCGCGGGCACCCACGGTCCGGCTCCGTCGCGCTTGCGGACGGCGACCAGGGTCAGCCCCTCCCAGCGCTCGACGACCTTCCCGGCCGGGGTGCGCACGTCGAGGTCGTAGACGTAGCTGTCCCCGTCCTGGGAGCGCTCCCTGGCGTCGAGCACCACGTACTCGGCGTCCTGGTCCGCCGGGTCGGCCAGCCAGAGCCGCTCGATGCTCTGCGGCAGCAGGGTGGCGTCCGGCACGCAGCACTGGATGGCGTGCATCATGGCGTCCCGGGTGCCGGGGTCGGCCAGTTGCTGGTCCTGCGGCAGGAAGGCCGCGAACCACGGCGCCGGGGCGGTGGTGGAGATCTCCGCCAGCGCGTGCCGGGCGCTCGCCCGCCGGTACTCCAGCAGGCGCTGGAACCGCTTGCCCTGGAAGAGCACGCTGCCGTACAGCTCGGTCACCGGGTCCACCGGCACCGCCGGCAGGCCGAATTCGACCGGCACCGGCGTCCCGGGCACCTCCGGCCGCGGGTAGCGCAGCCGGGCCCGGAAGTGGTCGGCCGCGAACTCGGTGCCCTCGCTGCGCAGCACCACGTCCACCGTCCCGGGCTCCCGGACCAGCGCCGCGATCCGGATGGTGGTCGAGCCGCCCGGCCGGACCACCACGGGCCGGCGGAACTCGACGTCCTCCAGCAGCGGCGGACCCTGGTGCCCGCTCACCGCGGCGGCCACCTGGGCCATCGCCTCCATGCCGAGCACGGCCGGGAAGAGCAGGTCGTCCTGGAGCCGGTGGTCGGTCAGATAGGGGTCGCCGCCCTCGGTCAGCTCGGTCTCGGTGATCAGCTCGATGTCCGGGTGGTGCACGACCACCCGCTCGACGAACCTGGTCAGCGGCAGCTCGCGCCGTTCGGTGGTGAGGGTGGGCAGGCCGCCGGCCCGCCCGCTGACCACCAGGACGGGGCCGGCCGAGGGGTCCGCGAGCACCTCGCGGAGCACCTGGATGCCGTTCTCGGTGGAGATCGGCGTGATGCCCTCCCGGATCAGCGCCTCGACGACGCCGAGCCGTTCGCCCATGCCCGCGCCCGACCAGACCGACCACTCCAGCGCGACGGCCCGGGCCCGCGGGTACCGGTCCTGGAAGCGGAGGGTCAGCTCGGTCATCCAGTCGTTGGCGGTGGCGTAGTGCGCCTCGCCGCGCAGTCCGGCCCGGCCGATGATCGAGCCGAAGGTGATCAGCAGCTTCAGGCGTTCCGGTTCGACGGCCGCCAGGACCGCCTCCAGACCGTCGGTCTTGGGTGCCAGGGTCCGGCGGAAGTCCTCGGCGCTCAGCGCCTCCAGGGCGGCCGGCTGGTTGCGGCCGGCGCCGTGCAGCACGGCGGTGACCGGGCCGAGCCCGTTCTCCAGCAGGGCCACCGCGGCGGCGGTCTCCTCGGCCGAGGTCACGTCGGCGCGGGCGTACCGGTGGCGCAGGCCCGCGGCCTCCATCCGGGCGAGGTTCCCGGCGAGTTCGGGGTCGGTGGCCGGATCGGCGCGGCCGATCAGGGCCAGGGCCGCCCCGGAGTCCTGGGCCATCGCGATGGCGCACTCGGCGGTGATGCCCTTGCCGCCGCCGGTGACCAGGAGGACGTCCCCGGCGTCGAGCGGGGACCCGCCCTCGGTCGCGGGGCGCAGCTGCAGCGGTCGGAGCACCGGGACGGTCCGGCGCCCGTCCGGCTGGTAGCGGACCTCCGCGAAGCCGGCCGTGGCGGCGGTCTCGGCGACCACGCGGGCCACCGCCTCGTCACGGGCCGCGCCCTCGGGGGCGGTGTCGGCCAGCTCGACCACCGTGACCGGGACCGACGGGTGCTCCAGGTGCAGGGTCTTCGCCAGGCCGGAGGCCCCCAGCCGGTGCTGGACCACGACCAGCCGGGTGCCCTCGGGGGCGGCCAGGACGGCCCGCCCGGCGGTCAGGAAGAGCTCCGCCTCCTGCGGTCCGCACGCGTCGGGGAGGCAGAGCAGCACGCCGTCCCCGACGCCGGCCGCGGCGAGCGCGGCGCCCAGCGGTTCGGCGAGCGGGTGGCCGGGGGTGCCGTGCACCGTCCACCGCCCGGCGGGGGCGGGGTCCTCGGCGGGCTGCGGCCGGGCCGGCAGGACGGCCTCCCGGTGCTCGACCGCGAAGGGCCGCACCCACGGGGCCACACCGGCGACCTCGCCCGCCGACTGGCCGCCGTCCTGCGCGGTGTCCGCCAGCTGGTCGATCAGTTCGGCGATCCCGCCCAGGTTGACGGTCGCGTAGTTGGGCGTCGCGGCGAGCACGGGCCGGCCGAGCGCCCGGGTGACGTCGTTGACGATCTGGCCGATGGTGATGGAGCTCAGGTGCAGGTCGTCCATCGGGTGGGTCTGCGCGGTGACGGAGTCCAGCGGCAGTTCGACCCGCTCGGCCGCGAGCCTGCGCAGCAGCTCCAGGGTGGAGTCCTGGCCGTCGCCGGTGTCCGCGGACACCGCCGCGCCGGCCCGCTCGTCCCGGCCCGGCCCGCCGTCCGCCGCCAGCTCCGCGCCGATGGCCGGGGCCGCCTCGCAGGGGTTGGCCAGGAAGGTCATCGCACCGTCCGCCGGCAGCTGCCGGATCAGGCGGTCGCCGAACAGGGCCGCGGTCCGCAGCGGTACGCCGAGCACGAACGCGGCGCCGGCGACCCTGAGCAGCGGGCCGAGCGAGGCGCTGTCGGTGTCCACCGCGAGGGTGGTGAGGTTCGGGGCGATCTCCGCCAGCAGGCCGGAGAGCACCCGGCCGGGACCGACCTCCACGACCAGGTCGGCGTCGGCGACCGCCACGGCGGCGGCCTCCTGGAACCGGACCGGGAGCAGGACCTGTCCGCGCAGGACCTCGCGCAGGTCGGCGGACGGGTCCAGGAGCCGTCCGGTGACCGTGGAGGCGATCGGGCGGACGGGTTCCCGGAAGTCGAACCGCGCGAGCTCGGCGGCCATCGCGACCGCGGCCGGCTCGACCAGCGGCGAGTGGAAGGCGTGCGACACGTTCAGCCGGGTCGCCGTGACGCCCTCGCCCGCGGCCCGGCGGCAGACCTCGTCGACCGCCTCGGCGGGGCCGGAGAGCACGGTCTGCCGGGGCCCGTTGTAGCCCGCGATCACCACGTCCTGTCCGGCGGACAGCCGGGTGGCCTGCTCCGGGGTCGCCGCCAGTCCGGCCATCGCGCCGCCGCCGTGGCTGGCCTGGGCCATCACCCGGCCGCGGATCGTGGCGAGGCGCACCACCTGTTCCTCGGTCATCGCGCCCGCCCAGTGCAGGGCGGTGAGCTCCCCGAGGCTGTGGCCGACGGCGGTGTCGGCCCGGATGCCGACCGCGTCCAGCACCCGCAGGGCGGCCAGCGAGCCGGTGACGATGCGCGGCTGGGCGACCTGGGTGGCGACCTGGTCGTCGCCGGTGGGCAGGGCGGCGGCGCGGAACACCTCCTCCGCCGCGGCGAACCGGCGCCGGATCGCGCCGACGGCGCCGCGGCCGGAGCCCTGGCCCGGGAAGAGGTAGGCGATCCGGGGGGCGGTCCGGGCGTGGCCGAGGAAGATCCCCTCACCGGCCGAGGACACCTCCCGCGCTCCGGAGTCGAGCAGGGCGAGCAGCCGTTCGAGGCCGCGCACGGCGTCGTCCGGGCCGGTCGCCACCACGGCGGCCCGCACCGGGCCGTCGGCGAGCCGGTCGGCCAGGGTGCCGGCCAGGTCCGCGAGTTCGGCCTGCGCCAGCTTCGGCACCAGGTCGAGCAGCCGGGTCAGCTCCGCGCGCAGCGCGGCCGTGTCCGCCGCGTCCAGCAGCAGGAGTTCGGCGTCCTGGCGGCCGGCGACCAGCCGGGTGGTGCGTGCGTCGAGCGCCTCGCGCCGGGTGCTGCCGGGTGCCTCGGCGAGGGTGACGTGGGTGTTGATCCCGCCGAAGCCCATGGCCGACACCCCGGCCCGGACCGGGTGGCCGGCCGGCCAGAGTTCGGCCTGGCGCGGGACGTACATCGCCGCCTCGTCACCGAGCAGGCCGGGGTGCGGGTCGACGTGGCCGGTGGCCGGGGGGATCACCTGGTGGTGCACGGCGAGGGTCGCCTTGATCAGGCCGGCCACGCCCGCGGCGGCCTTGGTGTGCCCGAAGTTCCCCTTGACCGTCCCGAGCGCGGCCGGACGGGCCGTCGGGTCCGCGGTGCGGCGGGCGGAGGACAGCGCCTCGATCTCGGTCGCGTCGCCGAGGGCCGTGCCGGTGCCGTGGCCCTCGAAGTACGACACCGTCTCGACGCCGTAGCCGGCCCGCCGGTAGGCGCGGGTCAGTGCCAGCCGGTGGCCGCTCGCCTCCGGCCGGGTGATGCCGCCCTTGCCGTCCGAGGAGACGCCCCAGCCGCTGATGCTCGCGTAGATCCGCCGCCCCTGCGCCAGCGCGTCCCGCTCGCGCATCAGCACGAGCATGCCGGAGCCCTCGCCGGGCCAGAAGCCGTTGGAGTCCCGGTCGTAGACCTTCATCTCGCCGGTGGCCAGTGCGCCCGTCTTGGCGAAGCCGATCACCTCGAACGGGTCGATGGACAGGTCGACGCCTCCGGCGACGGCCACGTCCAGCTCGCCGTCGGCCAGTGCCTTCGCCGCCGTGACGACGGACAGCAGGGAGGAGGAGCAGGCCCCGTCGACCGTGTAGCCGCCGCCACGCAGGTCGAAGTGGTTGCAGATGCGGCCGGCGATGGTGTTGGCGAGGCCGCCGGCCAGCGAGTCCTCGTCGATGGCCGGGAAGGGCGCCTTGTACTGCGGCTCCAGCTCCTGGAGGAGCTTCGCGACGTCCTCCTCGGACCAGCCCTGGCCGGTGAGCGCGGCGGCCACCGTGCGGCGCACGTAGGGCCACCGCAGCCGCATGATGTTGGCCCGCGAGAATTCCCCGGTGAGGCTGTTTCCGACCACCACGCCGGTGCTCTGGTGGGGAAGTCCCGCGCCGTCCGGGAATCCGGCGTCGGCAAGCGCCTCGGCGGCCACGTCGAGGGCCAGCCAGTGCGTCAGGTCGGTCGCCCGGTACGTGCTCCCGGCGACGCTGTATTTGATGCGGTCGAACGCGTAGTCCCGCAGGACCGCGGCCTTTTTCGTGTAGTGCCGGTCCGGCGCACTCCGGTCCTCCGACCAGTAGTCCGCCTGGTTCATCCGCTCGTCCGGCAACCGCCGGAAGGCTCGCCGGCCGCCCAGTACGTTGTCCCACAGTTCGCTCGCCGAATTGGCGTCCGGATAACGGAGGCCAATTCCTACGATAGCGATCCGCTCACTGCTCACGTATTCACCACCCATGG
Organism: Kitasatospora sp. NPDC127116; assembly: GCF_042677365.1. Taxonomy (NCBI): domain Bacteria; kingdom Bacillati; phylum Actinomycetota; class Actinomycetes; order Kitasatosporales; family Streptomycetaceae; genus Kitasatospora; species Kitasatospora sp. NPDC127116. Next base: position 9,512 of record NZ_JBHXTL010000168.1, on the reverse strand, counting down.
AGATGAATTGACGGCGAATCTCCTCGCCGACTCGACTCGCCTGCACTGTCGTCAAGAATGCATCTGCGGCCGCCCCGATGTCTTCTCCGAGTTTGCTTTCCGCCTGGTGGGGGCGCTGCTTTTCCATAACGGTGTGATTTCTCGGCGCCGCTATTCAATAACGCCGTCATTTCCTGGGCGGGCCGCGCCCGTCCGGACGACCGTGCCGGTGGACGTGCCGGTGGACGTGCCGACGCCCGTGCGGACGGTCGTGCGGGCGGTCGTGCGGGCGGTCGTGCGGGCGGCTGGGCGGGCAACCGTGCCGACGCCCGTGCCGATGCCCGTGCGGGCGGGCGGGAACGCGCCGAGGCTCCCGCCGGTCGGCGGGAGCCTCGGTCGTGCGGGGCCGTGCGCGGGGTCAGCCGTCGGCGGCCTTGGGCAGGCGGGCACCGAGCCGGGCGCCCAGCTCCCGGGCCGCCGCCAGGGCGGCCCAGGAGGTGAGCTCGATCAGCGCGGTGTCACCGGGCCGGTCGCTCCGGAACTCGGCGACGAGGCCGTCGTCGACCTGGTAGGAGGCCTGGGCGGTCAGCAGGGCCAGCCGGCCAGCCGCACGCTGGTCCCCGGGCAGGGCCGACACCGCGTCCTCGACCCAGGCGCGGCTGATCCCCGGCGGCCGGCCGTCCCACCCGGCCAGCCGGTCCGCCACCAGGGCGCGGACGCCGTCCGGCACCGACCGGGCCCCCGCCGCGTCGATCGCGGCGGCCGCCCGGGCGAAGGCGCCGGCGACGCTGGGGATGCCCGCCGCCCAGCTCAGGTCCCCGGGCAGCGGCGCGGAGGGCAGCAGGTCGAGGGAGGTCCCGGCCGGCGGGGCGAGGCGCGCGCTGCGGCGCATCAGCCGGCCGAGGACCGCCCTCGCCGCCGACCGCGCGGCCGGCGGGAGACCGGCCGGCAGCGGGCTCTGCGCGAGGAACAGGTTGGCCATGCGGTTCAGGTAGTGGAAGGTGACGGCCACCCCGACCAGCTCGGGCGCCGCCTGCGCGGGGAACGGCGGCCGGTCGTCCGGCGCCGGCCCCCGGTCGCCGTCCGCCCGGAACCAGTCGGCCCACCCCTCGGCCGTCGCGCGGGCCGTGCCCGGGGCGGCGGCCCCGGGCAGCAGCGCGGCCAGCGCCGTGCCGTGCACCTCCACGCAGTACGGGCAGGCGTTGGCGGCCGAGACCGCCGCGGCCACCGCCTCCTTGGTCGCGCGGTCGACCCGCCCGCCGGCCACCAGGGTCTCCCGCAGCATCACCCAGGAGGCGGCGAGCACCTCCGGCGCGGCGGCGTGCAGCCCGATCGGCGGTGCCAGCATGCCGAACTCCCGCTCGACCTCGGCGAAGACGCCGGCCACCTCCTCCCCCGCGGCTGCCGGCCGCACCGCCGCGACCCGGTGGATCTGCGCCATCGACCTCCGCAGGGCCGACCGCAGGAACGGTGTCGTCATGTGCCTCCTCCTCGACGGCTCGATCCGGTGCCGGGGCCGGCTACCGGCGCATCAGGCCGGGCAGCTGCACCTGCACGCCGCGCCGCCCGCTGGTCGCACCGTCCGGCGCGGGAGCGCCGTAGACGACGTTCACGCCGCGCTCCCGCGCGGCCCTCACGATGCCGGGGATCGCGCGTTCGGCGAGCGCGGAGATGGTCAGCGCGGGGTTGACCGTGAGCGCTCCCGGGACGGCGGAGCCGTCGGTGACGAAGATGCCCGGGTGGTTGCGGAGTTCCTGCCGGTCGTCGAGCGCCGAGGTCTGCGGGTCGTCGCCGATCCGGCAGGACGCCAGCGGGTGCACGGTGTACGCGCCCACCAGGTCGTTGGTCCACGGCATGACGCGGGCGAGTCCGTCGCGCTCCAGGATGTCCTTCACCACGGCGTCCGAATCGGCCCAGGCGCGCAGGGTGTTGGCGGTCGGCCGGTACGAGATCGACCCGCGCCCGAGCATCTGCTGGGAGATCCGGACGGCGTTGCCGGTGGGCGGCGGCGGCCCGAAGACGCCCTCGTTGTCGTCCTCGATCATGGTGAAGACGGTCAGCCAGGACTGCCACTGCCGGACCAGTTCCTTCTTCTCCACGCCGAACCAGCTGGGCCCGGTCGCGTCGGGCACCTGCGCCAGGATGGTGCCGAAGCCCGGCGGGAAGTAGAGCTGCTCCAGGGAGAACCGGGAGTGCTCCGGCAGCGACCCGTCGAGGTTGTCCCAGCTCGCCACGACCGGGCCCTTGCCGATCTGGTTGGCCTTGAACGCCCGGCCGTCGGAGCGCTTGAGCCCCAGCAGGTCGCGGGCCTTCTCCTCGTCCACGATGGCCGTGTTGAGGCGTTCGCCGTTGCCGGAGAAGTAGCGGCCCACGGCGTGCGGCATGGTGCCCAGGGTCGCCTCGGAGCGCTGGAGGATGACCGGGGTGGCGCCGGCGCCGGCGGCGAGCACGACGATCTTCGCGTCGATCGTGCCGCTGCCGACGTGCACCCGGTAGTCCACGTCGTCGACGACGTCGTAGTGCACCCGGTAGCCGCCGTCGTCCGTCCGGGACAGCTGCTGCACCTCGTGCAGCGGCCGGATCTCGGCGCCGTGCGCGAGGGCCGCCGGGAGGTAGTTCAGCAGCAGGGACCGCTTGGCGTCGAAGCGGCAACCGGACATCATCCAGTTGCAGTTGGTGCACTTCGCCCGGTCGATGGCGGCCGGGACGGGGTTGGCGGTGCGTCCCGCGTGCTCGCAGGCGGCGGCGAACAGCCCGCCCGAGTACGTGACGTCGTTCCAGTCCTGCTGGGTGATGGGCAGCGCCTCGGCCACCCGGTCGTACCAGGGGTCGAGGACGTCCCGGTCGATGGCGGCCGGCCACATCCGGCGGCCGATGCTGCCGCGGCGCTCGAAGACGAACCGCGGGGCGCGCGGCATCGCGGCGAAGTACACCACGCTGCCGCCGCCGACGCAGTTGCCGCCGAGCAGGCTCATGCCGTCGCCCACCACGAAGTCGAAGATCCGGGTGTACGAGGAGCCGAGCAGGAAGTCGTGGTCGAAGTCGTCGGCCTTCAGCCACGGGCCGCGCTCCAGGATGGTGACCTTCGCGCCGCCGGCCGCCAGGTGGTACGCCGCGATCGCGCCGCCGAAGCCGCTGCCCACGATCAGGACGTCGGTGCTCTCGGTACTCGTCATGCGGGACTCCCTGTAGGCGTGGTGTCCGGGTGGGGGTCTGCCAGCTGCTTGCCGTACGAGAAGTCGGGGAACCGCCACAGGCCGTCCTCGTCGGGCTTCATGAAGCCCATCGCCGTGAGGCCCGGGTGGCCCGCCGCGAGCGCGTCCGCGGTGTGCATGTGGGCGGCCGTGTCGAAGGCCATGTTGGCGAACAGCGCCAGCAGGACCCACAGTTCCCGTTCCTGGTGCTCCGTTCCGGTCAGCTCCTGCACCAGGCCGGTCCGGTCCGCGAACGGCAGGGCGACGAACGGCGGCACCGAGTCGTCGAGCCGCAGGCCGTGCTCGTCCGCGTACGTGCTCGCGTGGCGGTTGAGCGCCTGCACGTAGTCGTCCAGGGCGTCCGACAGTCCGGTCGCGGGGGTTTCGAGCAGTTCGACGGCTCCCGCCTGGACGGCACCGCCGCCGGTCGAGGCGCCGGCCACCGCCCGGTCGTCGGGCGAGCGTTTCTCGCCCGGGACGATCGTGTCCGCGAAGGCTTCGAGCGTCATGGTCCGGTCATGGTTTCGATCTGAGGTAGGCGATCCCACCGGCATCTCCTCAGCTGCTTGTCGAAAAGCGGGGACGGCACGCACCGGCCGATCCCGATTCGCATACGCGACTGTGGCATCGTGCGCGCAATGCGCTCCCGCCCGCATCTCTCGCGTTGCTGATGGCTCCCGGCGCCGTTCAAACCCGACTTCCGGGACGTCTCACCGCTCGGACTTGCCAACGGCACGTGCCGCCCGGCCCATTGCGGCTGTCATGTGCCTGCTGCTACGGTCGTCACTTGCTATGGCGGCGACACTTTTCAGCTTCGCCTTCCGAAGGGGGTCCTCCCTTCGCTTGCCCTGGCGCCTTCGACAGTCGGCCTGTCACCGCGGCCGTGACTTTCGTTCCCGATCATCGCAAGGGTGGAATTCTGTTCATCCGCAGGTGCGGCGGAGAAGCTGGAGTCAAAGATGACATCTGCCATCGAGCAAGCTGTTTCCCGGGCCATCGAAACCATGCACGACAACATCGGCGAGTTACTGACCATCGACGATATGGCGCAGGCGGCCATGTACAGCAAGTTCCACTTCTCCCGGGAATTCCAGCGGATGACCGGGGTGTCACCACGGCGGTTCCTCTCCGCCCTCCGGCTCGAAACGGCCAAGCGCCTCCTCATCGAAACCTCGTTCACGGTGACCGAGATCAGCCACCGCGTCGGGTACAACAGCGTCGGCACCTTCAGCTCGCGGTTCGCCAGCAGCGTCGGCGTGCCTCCCACCACCTACCGTCAGCTCGGCGGCTTCACCCCCCGGATCGAGATCGACGCGCGCGGCCTGGCCCGGAGCACGGAGCTCTCCACCTTCCGCGGCGAGATCCGGGCCCCGATCGCGGGGAACCTCGGCCTCGTCTACCTCGGGCTGTTCCCGACCCGGGTCCCCGAGGGCCGGCCCGCCGCGTGTACCGTCCTCCCCCATCCCGGCGTCTTCTTATTCGACCAGGTGCCGGCCGGCACCTGGTACCTGCTGGCACACTCCGTCCCGGCCGCCTTCGACGAGGTGCTGACGGGTGACCACCCCGTCTCGGTGGGATCGGTCGGACCGATCGAGGTGCGGCCGGACGTGCCGCTGCTGCCGATCGAAGTACGCCTGCGCCCGGCCCGCGTCCTCGACCCGCCGGTCCTGCTGGCGCTGCTGGACGCGCGGACCATCGCGCAGACCGTACGGACCCCGATCACGGACAGCGCCTGATCCGGCCCGGCCCGCGGCAGCGGGCCGGACCGACCGGGGCCCCGCGACGGCGCGGGCCCCGCGCACGGAGCCCCCGCGACGTCGTCGCGGGGGCTCTGCCGTGCAGGGCGCGGGCGCGGCCGCTCAGCCGGCGGAGTGCACCGTCATCGGCAGGCCGCCGCGCACCCGCAGCGACAGCATCGGCTCGGCCACCACCCGGTACCCGGGCACCTTCCTCAGCCGCAGGTCCCGGGCGACCATGGCGATCGTGAACGTGGCCTCCAGCAGCCCGAGGTGGTTGCCGATGCAGAAGCGCGGACCCGCCCCGAACGGGATGTAGGCGTAGCGCGGCCGGTCCGAGGCCCGGTCCCGGTCGAAGCGCTCCGGGTCGAACTGCTCCGGGTCGTCCCAGAACCGGGAGTGGCGGTGCAGGGTGTACGGGCAGATCAGGACGTCGGAGCCGGCCGGGACGTGGTACCCGCCGACCTCGTCGTCCGCCTGGGCCTGCCGCGGCAGGATCCACACCGGCGGGTAGAGCCGCATGACCTCCTCGACCACCATCGAGGTGTACCGCAGGCGGTGCAGGTCCTCGAACTCGGGCAGGCGGTCGCCGAGCACCTCGACGGCCTCGGCGTGCAGCCGGTCCATCACCTCGGGGTGCCGGTCGGCCAGGTAGAAGGTCCAGCCCAGGGTGCTCGCCGTGGTCTCGTGGCCGGCCAGCAGCAGGGTGACCAGTTCGTCGCGCATCCGCTGGCGGGCGACCTTGTGGTCGGGCTCCTGCCGGGTGGCGACGATCAGGCGGGACAGCGCGTCCTCCCCCACGATCTCCCCGGCGTCGCGGGAGACCCGCTCCGCCACCAGCCGGTCGACCACCCGCTGCAGGTCCTGCCGGGCCTGCCGGAAGCGGAGCTGCTTGGACAGCGGCACCCAGCCGGGCACCATGCCCATGGTGACCATGTCGAACATCGCCTGGTCCTGCACGGCCTCGAAGTCGTGGCCGACCGCCTCGAAGGCGCTGAGGTCGACGTCGAGCAGGGTGCGGCCGAGCACCCCGAGGGTGAGGGCCGTGACCTCCTTGGTCACGTCGACCGGTGCGCCGCCCTCGTGCGCCCGCAGCCGGCCGACCAGCTTGGCCGCCTCCTCCGCGACGGCACCGGCCTGTTGGACGATCCGCTTGTGCTGGAAGGCGGGCTGGATCTGCCGGCGCTGCTTGCGCCAGAGCTCCCCCTCGCTGGTCAGCAGGCCGTTGCCGAGGGCCCGCCGGGCCTGGGCCAGGCCGATCCCCTTGTGGTAGTTGGCCGCGTTGTCCGCGAGCACGTGCTTGGCGTGGTCGGGGTGGTTGAAGAAGTAGAGCGTCTTGGGGCCCATGGAGATCCGGACCGCGTCGCCGTACTCCGCCGCGGCGGAGCGCATCATTTCGAGCCGGTCCCCGACCAGCCTGCGCAGCAGGACGGGGGCGGCCCGGCGCGGCGGGCCGGGCGGCACCCGACGGGTGGCGGCCACGGTCAGCACCCCCCGACGTTGGCGAAGCGGTCGGCGATGGCCTGGCGCCACACCTCGTACGCGGGCAGCGCGCCGGGCACCGGACCGCTCGGCCGCGCCTCCTGGCTGACCGCGGCGGCCTGATCGGGCGTCATGCCGCAGAAGACCCGCGTGGCCAGCTCCGTGTGCGGCACCAGCAGTCCGGCCCGGATCCGGGCCTCGGCCGCGAACGCGCTGCCCTGGGCGACCATCGGCCCGTGGATGCCGGCCCGGTCGCGGAACGCGCACAGCTCCGCCTCGTCCACGCCGCCGGCGTAGGTGGCGGCCAGTCCGGCGCCGCCGTAGAGGTCGGACCGCCGGGACTCCGGGAACTTCTCGATCATGGTCGCGACGAGCTCGGCGTCGGTGCCGCCGACGAACCACAGGGCCCGGCCGATGCCCTGGTCGATCGCGCGGCCGGCGTACGACGGGGAGTCGTGCGCCGGCCAGGGGAAGGCCGGGTCCCGGTACTGCTGGTGGACGTACCGGTCGGTGCGGAAGTACGCCTGGTGGAAGCCGTATCCGTCGAGCACCAGCCAGCGCAGCAGCGGGTCGAGCTTGTCGATGTCGGGCCAGCAGAACCTCGGCAGCCGGGCCATCGCCCAGCCGATGCCGACGTAGACCATGTAGACGTGGTCGGCGCCCCGGCCCGCGAGGCAGCGGGCCACCGAGTTGCGGCCGGACAGCCGCAGCCCGTCGAGCATGGCGAAGCCCATTCCGGCGCCCTCGTAGGCGAAGCCGCGGAATCGGTCCGGGATTTCCTCCAGCGGGTATTCCGCCTCCGCCGGGTTCCGGGCCTCCACGGCGTGGGCGTAGCCCTCCAGGAACCGCGCGCCGACCGTCTCCAGGAGGTCCTGGGCGGCCGGCGACTTCCGGTGGAAACCACGCGTTTCCAATAGCGTTTCAGAGGTGCTCGGAGTGAGAACTCGACGTCGGAGCGTCCGCCATGCACTGGACACGCCATACTCCTCTCGGGTTTCCCGCGGGGCGGCCGGTCCGCCCCGCGGATGACTTCGCACCGGTCCGGCCCGGGGCTCGTCCGGAAAACACTCAGGCCGCCGGCCCCGGCGCGGGCCGGGGCGAGGGCCCGGCCTCGCGGAAGTGCTCGCGCACGTTCGCCCGCCAGAGCTCGTACGGGGGCGGCCCGCCGGCGGCGCCCGGGGTGCGGTCGTCCACCGCGCAGGTGTCGGCCACCTTCGCCGCCGCCTCCACCGACAGGCCGGTCAGGGCCGTCGAGGCGACCTCGGAGTGCGCGGGCACGAAACCCGCGTACGCACGGGCCTTGGAGGCGAACACCGAGCCCTGGGCGAGCTCCGCCCGGTGCGGGCCCGCCGCGTCGCGCAGCCCGGCCAGGCCCTCGGTCGTGCCGCCCCCCGCGAAGGTCGAGGCCAGTCCCACGCCGCTCCACAGGTCGCCCTGCCGGTCCGCGCCGAACCTGCGCACCGCGGCCGCGACGTTCGCCGGCGATCCGCCGTGGATGAACCACAGCGCCCGTCCGACGCCCTGGTCGACGGCCCGCTGGAAGTACTCGGGCGCGCCCTGCCACGGGTACGGCTTGGGCCTGCGCTGCCCGTCCACCCAGCGCCGGGTGTGGAAGTAGGCGAGGTCGAAGCCGTAGCCGTCGACGGCCAGCCAGCTCATCGTCGGGTGGTAGGGCGTCCCGGTGAGGTCCGGCAGCACCTTGGGCCACAGCGACCTCGGCAGCCGCGCCATGGCGAAGCCGATGCCGATGTACGCCAGGAAGATGTGCGGCTGCCCGGACCCGGCCAGCAGGTCGCGGGTGCGGTGGCCCCGGCCCATCGCGTCCAGGACGGTGAAGGCCATGGTGGCGCCCTCGTACGCGAATCCGCGCTGTTCGGGTTCGACCAGGCCGAGTCGGCGCTCGACCTCCCACTGGCTCCGGGCGTCGATCCCCCACTCGAAGCCGCAGACCACCGCCTGGGGCACCGCCTCCAGCCGTTCGGTGCTCTCCGTCGGTGTCACCGGGAAGCCGCGTCCGGCGAAGGTCACCGAGGCCAGTGACGGTGTCAGTACCAGTCGGCGCAGCGATCCGAAGGTCGTCGGCACGATCCCTCCCAGGCTCACGTCCCGCAATTGACGGTCCTCCCCATGGTCCTGAGGCGGCGTCACGGCCCGCATCTCCACGGTTGCGTTTCTGAACCCGCCCGGCCGCCGGGCGTCTTCGGGCGTGCTCCGCCCGCCGTCCCGCCGGCCGTCGCCCGGAACCCGGGCGCCACAATGGAACCGGCCCGTGCGAGACCGGGGTTCCGGCACCGTCGGTCCGTCCCCGCAACGTCGTCCAACCGAAGGAGAGCCCGTATGAGCACGTATCAGCGGAACGCCGAGGCCACGACCGGGTCGCTCTGGGACCGCTCACCGGACCATCTCGCCTACCGCGGCTCCCGGGAGAACATCACCGGGCTGCTGGGCGGCCGGCCCGCGGTGGCCGACGTCCCCGTGCCGGCCTGTCCGGGCTGGACGGTCCTGGACCTGGTCGGCCATCTGCTGGAGGTCTGCCGCACGGTGGCCGCCGACGCGCCGGGCAACCTGTGGGAGGTGCCGCACGCCGACTCCGGCGACGGCCTCGCCGGTCTGCTCGCCGAGTGGTCACGGCTGGACGGCGGGGTGGAGCGGGTGCTCACCGAGTCCCCTCAACTGCGGCACACCATGCTGATGATGGACGCGTTCACCCATGAGATCGACCTCCGGGTCGCGCTGGGGGAACCGGTGCTCCCGGAGCACCCGTCCTACCCCTCGTCGCTGGACCTGGTCGTCCGGGGCTTCTCCGCCGCGGTACGCACACAGGGGCTTCCGGCGCTGCGCATCGAGACGCCGGGCGCCGAGTGGCGGGCCGGTGACGGCGAGCCGGCCGCCGTCGTCCGCGGGCACCGGCACGACCTCCTCCGCTCGCTCACCGGCCGGCGCTCGCCCGGGCAGATCGCCGGACTGGACTGGAGCGCCGCGCCCGAGACCTGGCTGCCCGCCTTCACCTGGGGCCCGTTCCGGCCGCCGGCGCAGCCCGTCGAGGACGCGGCCGCCGGGCGGTAGGCCCCGGGCCCGACCGGTCCTCGGCGGGCCGGGAAACGGCGCTGTGGCGCTGCCC
>NZ_JBHXTL010000167.1:0-17563 GCF_042677365.1 Kitasatospora sp. NPDC127116 | reverse complement strand
CGACGGTGGAGACCGTCGGGCCCGGCGCCGGGTCAGTACCCGGCGACCTCGTCCAGGCCGTGGCCGCGCAGCGGGACGAGGAAGCTGCGTTCGAACACCACCACGACCTCGCCGGTGGACTTCGTCCCGGTGGTGCGGCAGCGCACGATCCCCTGCCCGGCGCGGCTCTCGGAGAGCCGCTTGGCGAGGGTCTCCGTCTCCGCGTAGAGGGTGTCGCCGGCGAACACCGGGTGGGTCATCCGGATGTTCTCCCAGCCCAGGTTGGCGATGGTGCGCCCGCTCGTCGAGCGGGCGGTCATCCCGCCGACGATGCTGAGCGTCACCAGGCTGGAGACGATCGGCTTCCCCCAGGGGGTGTGCGCGCTGTAGGCGGCGTCGATGTGCAGCGGGGCGTCGTTCATGCTCAGCATGCTCATCAGCACGTTGTCGAGCTCGGTGACGGTCCGCCCGGGGCGGTGCTCGACCACCTCGCCGACCTCGAACTCCTCGTAGTAGCGCCCGACCACCTCGCGGTAGCGGCGCTCGCCGATCAGCCGGTAGCCGGCCGGTTCGGTTGCGTCCATCGCGGTTGCTCCCAGGTCCTAGAGGTCGGCGGTGAGTTCCTTGACGTGGCCGGCGAACTCGCGGATCAGCCGCTCGTCCATGTCGGCGCGCAGCATCAGCCGCAGCCCGGCCTCGCCCTTGGGCACGATCGGGAAGAACACCGCGGAGCTGTAGAAGCCGCGCTCGAAGAGCTGGGCGGACAGCTTGACCGCCCGCTCGGCCTCCCCGACGTCGACCCGGCGCACCGGCAGGCCGTTGCCCGCGAAGGTGGTCGGCAGCAGCTCGTCGAAGAGCTCGATGTTGCGGGCCAGCGCTCCCTGGAGGTCGGCCAGTTCGGGGGAGCGGTGGATGGCGGCGCTGGCCAGCGAGGCGCCGACCATCGGCAGCGGGATGTTCTGCGACCAGCCGATCGGGCCGGCGTGCCGGTGCAGGAACTCGAACTGCTCCCGGTTGCCGAGCATCGCGACGCCGCCGCTGGTGCCGAAGGCCTTGCCGAGGCTCGCGGTGATCACCGTCAGCGGGTTCATCTCCAGCCGGGAACGGACGTAGCCCTCGCCGCGCTCGCCCGCGATGGACAGCGAGTGGGAGTCGTCGATGTAGAGGAACAGCCCGTAGCGGTCCTGGAGTTCGAGCAGTCCGTCGAGGGCCGCGGTGCCGCCCATCGAGTAGGCGCCGTCGGCGACGTAGGCGACCCGCGGGTACTTGCGGCAGATGTCCTCCAGGTAGTTCAGGTCGTTGTGCGGGCAGGTCAGCACCAGCGACTCGTCCGCGCAGACCGGCTTCATGTACGCCATGCAGAAGTGGCAGAAGCGGTCGAAGACCATCACCCGGGGGCCGCCGCCGCCCTGGCAGGTGCCGTCCAGGTGGCCGGAGGCGATCAGCGGCAGGATGCCCGCGGTGAGCGTGGTACAGGACGCCCCCGGGAGGATGTTCGCGCCGAACAGCTCGCCCAGCTCCTCCTCCAGCCGCACCAGCAGGTTGTGCCGGATCCGGGTGGTGGAGAGGACCAGCGAGGTGCTGCGGGACTCGGTCAGCGCGTCCACCGCGCCGGCCAGGACCGCGGGGTGGTTGTTCAGGCCCAGGTACGAGCAGGAGACCATGTTGGCGAACTCGTGGCCGGTCTCGCGGACGATCAGCCGGTTGTTGGACTCGGAGTCCGCGGTGATGCCGATCAGACCGTTGGCGGCGGCCGCCTGCCAGACCGGGTCGGCGCTCGCCAGCATGGCCTCGGCGTTGCGGTACCGGCGCGGGCCGAGGATGGATTCTTCGGTCATCGTCACTTCTCCGTCGCGTGGTTCGGGGGGTCGGTGGGCTCGTGGCCCTGCGGTTGGTACTGCGCGTGTTGCGCGTGCTGCACGTGTTGCGCGTGTTCTGCGCGGTGGGGGTGCTGCGTGTGGTGCGAACCGTCGGGCCGGGGCGGGTCGAACTGCTCGATCAGACGCTGCGAGGCCTCGAAGAACGGCATGCCGACCATCACCCCGTCCACCACGGTCACCGAACGGCCGTTCTCCAGACCGGCCGCGACCACCCGGCGGGCGCGCTCCAGCAGTTCCTCGCCCGGGCTGAACAGCTCGTTGATCAGCGCGAGTTGGCGCGGATGGACGGCGATCTTGCCGCTGAACCCGAAGTCCCGGGCGAGCCCGGCCTCCCGGCGCAGCCCGACGAGGTCGGAGACCTCGAAGAACGGTGCGTCCATCGCCTCCACCCCCGCGGCGCGGGCGCTGTTGACCACCCGGCCGCGGGCGTGGGCCAGGGCCTCCCAGGAGAGCCGGGCGCCGACCGCGAAGGCGTAGTCCGCCGAGCCGAAGACCAGCCCGCGCAGCCGGTGTCCGGCGGCCGCGATGGCGGGCGCGTGCTCGATGCCCAGCGGGGTCTCCACGACCGCCAGGAACTCCGTCTCCGGGCAGTCCGCGGCGAGCGCGCCGGCGGCGATCTCGATGTCCCGGGGGGACTCCGCCATCGGGATCAGCACCAGGTCCGGTTTGACGCGGTACCGGGCGATGGCGATCAGGTCGCGCAGCCCGTCCGGTCCGGACAGGGTGTTGATGCGCACCGCGCTGCGCGCGAGCTTGGCGGACGGGAGCGCGAAGAACTCCTCGGCCAGTCGACGGGCCTCCTCCTTTCGGGCGGGTGGGACCGAATCCTCCAGATCGACCATGGCGATGTCGGCTCCGGACTGATGGCTCTTGGTGTACCGCTCCACTGCCATCGCGGGTGTGGACAGGAGGGAACGGCAGTACCGCGTGAACTTCATGGATGTCTCCGAAGTCGCCGAAGGCTGCGGGGTCCGGTTCTATCCCACCGGCTTTGTTCGGCGCCGTACGGCTGGACATTGAACATCAACTCGGAACAACCGACCCGCGCGCACCATTGTTTGACGCCAACGGGTGCTGTGCATGATGAATAACCGGGGGATGGACACGAGGCGCACGCGGCGCGTGTGGCGCGTGGGCACTCAAGGTTTCAGGACACCGCATCAACGGAGAAGGGGGCCGTAGTGCCGCGTCGGGAAAGTCCGTTGGACCCCGGGGACGGGCCGCTGCTGCGCTTCGCGGGCGATCTTCGGGCCCTGCGGGAGAGCGCCGGAAGTCCGCCGTACCGTCAACTCGCCCTGCGGGCCCATTGTTCGGCGGCCAGCCTGTCGGTGGCCGCGGGCGGCCGGCGGCTGCCCAGCCTGGCCGTCACCGTCGCCTATGTGCAGGCCTGCGGCGGGGACGTACGGGAGTGGCGGCACCGCTGGCAGCTGCTCGCCGCCGAACTGGCCGCCGACACCGCGGCCCGGCGGCGCTCCCAGGACGCCGGAAGCGCCCCCTATCCGGGTGCGGCCGCGTTCGAGGCGGCCGACGCCGAGCGCTTCTTCGGCCGCGAGGCGCTGCTGGACCGGCTGGCTGCCCTGCTGGCCGAACGGCGGCTGGTGATCCTGTCCGGGCCGTCCGGGGCGGGCAAGTCCTCGTTGGTCAGAGCCGGTCTGCTGGCCCGGCTCGGCGGGGTTCCGGGCGCCGGCGCGGCCGCCGGGCGGAGAACCGGGGCCGGGGGCGGAGCGGGCCGGCCCCCGGCCGACGGCGGTGTCCCGATGGCGCTGCTGACTCCCGGCGAACGACCGATGGAGGCGTACGCGCTCGCGCTCGCCCGGCTCGGGCAGCGAGTCGGGGACAGCGCGCGGGGCGCCTCGGGGCCGACGGCCGGCGACCCGGTGCTGGTGGTGGACCAGGGCGAGCAGCTGCGCACCCGCTGCCGGGACGCCGCCGAGCGGGCGCGCTTCCTGGACGCGCTGGTGGCGACCGCCGCGGGCGCCGCGAGGCAGGCGCCGGAGGGGCTGCCGGTGGCGGCGCCGGCCCGGTGCCGGGTGGTGCTGGTGCTCCGTTCGGACCAGTGCGGGCCGCTGTTCGCCGAGCACCCGGGGCTGGCCGAGGCCGGCCGGAACGCGGTGCTGTCGGTGGGGCGTCCGGCGCCGGACGAGCTGCGGCGGGCGATCACCGAGCCGGCCCTGCGGTCCGGCTGTACCGTCGAGGGTTCCCTGCTGGCCGTCCTCATCTCGACCGCCGCGCAGCAGCCGGGCGCGCTGCCGCTGGTGTCCACGGCACTGCTGGAGACCTGGCGGCGGCGCAGCGGCAACGCCCTCACCCTGGCCGGCTTCCAGGCGACCGGAGGTTTCGAGGGCGCGCTGGCCCGGACGGCGGAGTCGCTGTACAACGGGCTGGACCCGGCCGGCCAGGCCCGGGCGCGGGCGGTGTTCCTGCGGCTCGGCGGGGAGTTGCTCGGCGCCGGCGAGGACGCGGCCGGCGGCGCGACGGCGCTGGGCGACGGGCTGACGCCGGGCGGCGGGCTCTTATCGGGGGGAGACCTGGTGCCGGGGGGCGACGAGGGAACCCGCAAGCCGGTCCGGCGGGCCGAGTTCGACGATCCCGGCGTGCCCGAGGTGATGGAACGGCTGGTCCGGGCCCGGCTCGTGGTGGTGGACCGGGACACCGTCGAGCTGTCCCACCACGCGCTGCCGCAGGCCTGGCCCCGGCTGCGCGGGTGGCTGGCGGAGGGCCGCGAGGCGCTGGGCGAGCAGCGCAGGCTCTCGGCGGCCGCCCGGGGCTGGGAGGCCGCCGACCAGGACCCCGAACTGCTCTGCCGGGGTGTCCGGTTGGAGCAGCTCAAGCGGCGGGTGGCGGCCGGCGAGCTGGCCGCGGCCGGGGTCGAGCGGGCTTTCCTGGCGGCGTCCGCCCGGGCGGAGGCCGCCGGCCGGCGCCGGGCGCAGCGCCAGAACCTGGCGGTGGCCGGGGTCGCCGCGGCGGGCGGGGCGCTGCTGGCCCTGGCGGGCGGGAGCCGGATCCGCCGGGCCTGGCGGTGGTGAGCCCCGGAGCGCGGGGCCCAGAGGCGACGGCCGGTCCCACGGGCACCGCGTCCGGGCCGGCCGCCGGCCCTCGCCCGGGTCGGCTCCCGGGGTCGGCTTTCGGGCCCTCGCCCCGGTGTTGATCAGCCTCGGCACGGGGGAGTTGAACAACGGACGGGCCGACCGGAGGCCCGGCGCGGCGGCGCGTTCGGTGTCGATCACGGTCCTTGCGCCGCCGTCGGTCGTCCGGGTAGCTTGACAGGCGATCCCGGCCCTCCGAAATGCGAATTCGGCTGCCCGGCCGGTGATTTCCCGTAACGCCGTGGTCGGCCGGAGCCGCTCCGGCGATCAATCCGTCCCGATTTCCGTCGCTGTTTTCCGCATGTCCGGGGGACCCCGCTCCGCCGACGGCCCGCGGTCCTTCGGAGCCCACCGGGCGCTGCCGTCCTGTGGCGCGGTTCGAAGCCGCGCGGTTCCGAGCCGTCGCGTCCGCCGTCCTTTCCGCGTTTCCCCAAACCCGTGTCAAGGGAGAGTCATGTCCGATTCGGCCCGTCCGGTCCACAGCTGGGACGAATTCACCACACTGCGGGAGATCGTGGTCGGGACCGCCGCCGGCGCCCGGCTGCCCGAGCAGACCGAGCCGTCCTCCTGGCTGTCCTGCTTCCCGAAGACCAGTGCCGCCGACCTCGCCTCGATCGAGGCGGGCCCCTACCCCCAGCAGGTCGTCGAGGAGACCGAGGAGGACCTGGAGGCGCTGGTGGCCACCCTGCGCGGCCTCGGCGTCACCGTCCACCGGCCCGAGGCGGTCGACCACGCGGCCGGGTTCGCCTCCCCGCTCTGGGAGGCCGACGGCGGCTTCCACTCCTACTGCCCGCGGGACCTCACCCTGGTGGCCGGCGAGACGCTGATCGAGGTGGCGAGCCCGATGCGGCAGCGCTACTTCGAGGTGTTCGGCCTGCGCGGGCTCTTCCAGGACTACCTGCGCCGCGGCGCGCGCTGGGTGGCCGCCCCCCGGCCGCGGCTGGGCGACGAGCTCTTCGAGTTCGACGCGGACGGGCTGCCGCTGCTGGGCGAGGCCGAGCCGGTCTTCGACGCGGCGAACGTGCTGCGGCTCGGCCGGGACGTGTTCTACCAGGTCTCCCGCAGCGGCAACGAACTCGGCCTGCGGTGGCTGGAGTCCACCCTCGGCCTGCTCGGTGACGGGGGCCTGCGGCTGCACCCGCTGCGCGACATCTACGGGTACACCCACATCGACAGCACCATCGCGCTGCTGCGGCCGGGGCTGGTGCTGCTCAACCCCGAGCGGATCAGCCCGGAGACCGTCCCGGCGCCGCTGAAGGGCTGGGACATCCTGTGGTGCCCGCCGGCCGAGCCCACCGGGGACACGCCCGAGCACGCGCTCAGCGAGAGCTGGATCAGCATGAACCTGCTGATGGTCTCCCCGGACACCGCGATCGTCGAGTCCGGCCAGGAGAGCCTGATCAAGCAGCTGGAGCACGCCGGGATCACCGTCCTGCCGCACCGGCTGCGGCACTCCCGGGCGCTCGGCGGCGGCTTCCACTGCGTCACCCTGGACACCCGGCGCGACGGCGGGCTGGAGGACTACCTGTCCTGAAGGGGCGTGGGCGGAGCCCGGCCGGCGGCGGCCGGCCGGGGCTACTGCCGCGGACGGGGATCGTCGCGCGTGCGCAGTGCTTCGGCCAGCAGACTCGCCACCACGACGGAGACGGGGTGGTCCGTCCCGACCGCCCGGGTCAGCCCGGCGAGGGCGGCCCGGTACCCCTCGACGGCCCCGGTGAGGTCGCCCGCCGCCTCGTGCACCCGGGCCAGGGCGGCGCGGCTGCCGAGGGTGTCCGGGTGGTCCGGGCCCAGCAGCCGGGCGCGCTGCTCCAGCACGGTGGTGAGCAGCGACCGGGCCCGTTCCAGGTCGCCCGCGCCCCGGCAGGCCACCCCGAGGTTGTTGCGGGTGAGCACGGTGTCGCGGCTCTCCGGGCCGAGCACCCGCTCCTGTTCGGCCAGCACGGTCTCGAACAGCGGGACGGCCCGGGCGGACTCGCCCCGCCCGTGGTAGGCGGAGGCAAGGTTCCCGGCGCTGCGCAGCGTGTCCGGGTGATGCGGGCCGAGGACCTCGCGGCGCAGCCGGAGGGCCTCCTCGAACAGGGGGAGCGCCCGCTCCGGCTCGCCCGCCGCGTCATGGGCGGAGGCCAGCATGGAGAGGCTGGACAGGGTTTCGGGGTGTTCCGGGCCGAGCACACCGGTGCGCTGGGTCAGTGTCGTGCGGCAGAGGTCGAACCCGGTCGCGATGTCACCGCTCGTCAGGCAGAGGTGGGCGAGGTTGCTCCGGCTGAGCAGGGTGTCGGGGTGCTCCTCGCCCAGGGCGTCGGCACGCCGGGTCAGGACGTCCTGGTAGATCTCCCTGGCCCGTTCCAGGTCGCCGGCCGCGTGGTGGGCGTACCCGAGGTTGCTCAGACAGCTGAGGGTGTCGGGGTGTTCGGAGCCGACGAGTTCCTCGAAGTCGGCCAGCACCTCCTGGTAGAGGGCGATCGACTGCCGGTAGCGGCCGACGGTCTCGTACGCCCCGGCGAGGTTGTTGCGCAGCCGCAGGCCGTTGAGCCCGGCCATGGGCCCCGGCAGGCCGTCGGGTTCGGTGTCGGCGGGGGCCCTGCCGAGCAGGTCCTCGTAGATCCCGATGGCCCGGTCGAACCGGCCGAGGGCCGCGTGGGCGCCCGCCAGGTCGCTCAGCAGGGTGAGGGTCCTGAGGTGGTCCGGGCCGAGGGCGACCCGGCTGTCGTCGGCGGCCCGCTCGTACTCCTCGACCGCCTGCTGGACGCTGCCGCGGGCCTGGTGGGTGGAGGCGAGGCTGCTGCGGATGTTGAGGGTGGTGAGGTGCCCGGGGCCGTGGACCCGCAGGCTCTGTTCCAGGAGCGGGCCGAGGATCCCGATGCTCCGGTCGGGCCGGCCGGTCGCGAGGTGGACCCGGGCGAGTGCGGAGCGGGCCACCAGCGCGAGCGGGTGCTCGGGCCCGAGCCCGTGCCGGATCTGGGCGTCGTAGCCCTCGTACAGCGGCAGCGCCCAGGCGGTCTGCCCCCGGGCCTCCAGGTGCAGGGCGGCGCCGGCGTAGAGGTTGAACACCGCCGAGTCGCAGCCGTCCCGGGGGTCGGTCGCGGCCAGGGCACGGATCTGGCCGACCAGGCGGGCCAGCTCGGCGGCGTCGGGGTCCTGGTCGGGCCCGGCCGGACGCACGGTCCGCAGCAGGGCCTGCTCGGCCTCGTGCCGGCCCCGGGGAGCGGCCCCCGCCGGGCGCCGGGCGAGGGCGTCGGCGCGCAGTACGCCCTGGACCAGCCGGTGCACCCGGACGTCGCGCCAGGCGTAGCCGATCATGCTGTAGGCGTGCAGGACGCCGAGCGCGTCGTCGGCCGCGATCTCGTCCGGGGCCAGCCGGTACACCAGGTCGCGCGGGCAGCCGTCGGCGTCCAGCCAGGCCAGGGCGTGCAGCAGGTCGACCGCGACCGGATCGTCCTCGGCGACCGCCGCCAGGGTGACCTGCCAGACCCTGGCGACGGTGAGCTGCGGGTCCCGGCCCGCCGGGGTCCTGGACAGCTGGAGCCCGAGCCGGCCGCGGTAGGCGGCGACCGTGGTGCGGGTCCGGCGCAGGTAGGCGCCCGCCTGGTCGAGGGCGAGCGGGAGGCCGCCGAGCTCCCGGGCCAGCTGCCCGACCTCCCAGCGGGCCTCGTCGGACCCGTCCCACTCGCAGACCCAGGACCACAGCAGCTCGGCCGCCTGCTCCTGGGGGAGGACGTCGAGTGCGAGCAGCGCGTCGCCGGAGTCGACGCCGATCGCGTCCCAGTCGTCGGCGAGCCGGGTGGTGACCAGGTGGTGCCCCCCGGTGAGACTGCCCAGGTACGGTGCGAGGAGCGCCGGGTCCTCGACGTTGTCGTACACCAGCAGCCAGTTCGTGTGGTGCTGGAACCAGGCCAGCGCCCAGGCGGTCAGCTCCGGCCGCTGCGCGGTTCCGGCCCACACGGGGTTCAGCCGCCGGGCGATCTCGGCCAGGGCCTCCTCCACGGCCCCCGGGGAGGACGCCTCGATCCACCAGACCAGGTCGTACGCCGTGCGGAAGGTCTGGGCGTACTGCCGCGCCAGGGTGCTCTTGCCGACCCCGCCCAGCCCGTGGAGCACCGCCGTCGCCGCGCCGGGCCCGGCGCGTTCGGCGCTCAACACCTCCCGCAGCGCGGCCAGTTCCCGCTGCCGGCCGGTGAAGCGGCCGTTCGGCCGGAGCAGGTGGACGACGTCGACGGCCGGGGTGTCGGCCGCGGAGCGCAGAGCCTCGGCGGGCAGCACGATCGTGGTGACCTGGGTGACCATCAGGCCGTCGTTGGAGCTGTTGAAGCTGGCGATCTGTCCGGCGCCGCTGAAGTGGTGGGTGGGCGACGTCACCGGGGGCCGTCCCGGTGGACGACGGTCCTGCTGCTCATCGTCCCGCTGTTGCTGCCGGTGTTGACGACGGCCCCCTGGCCGCTCACCACGATGCTGACCGGCGCCGGCTGCGCCCGCGCCAGCAGCGCGGCCAGCTCCGCCAGCAGCTCCGGGTCCTGGTGGAGCGTGCGCCGCACGGCCTGCCGCAGCGCGCCCTGGGCGTCCGCGCCCGCGCCCTCCTCCGCCGCCTCCAGGACGTTGGTCTCCAGGTCCTCGCGCTGCCGTTCGTCGCGCCGGTTCCAGACGCGCTGGAGGATGCGCGTGCCCAGGCCCACGGTGGCCGTCGCGGCCGCGTCCTGCGCCTGCGTCAGCACCGAGTCGCCGTACGCGGCGATCGCGGCGCCGATCGGTGGACCGGCCAGTTCCATGAACGCGTCGAGCTCCATGGGCTCCCCCTCGAAAGTCCCGGACCGAACGCGGCCGGCCGGAGCGGGCCGGCCGCAGTGGATCGGCCACAGCGTAGGGAACCCGGGGGAGCGGCGGGTCCGGGACGGGCGAAACGATCGGTCTCGATCCGGTTGCGATCGGCTGACAGTGCCGCATGGCAGAGTCTGCCCCATGAACATCACTACCACGCTGCACAGTTGGGACGGGTCCGTCGCCCTGTTCGAGCGCCGCGGCCTGCCCGTCTCCACGTACGAGAACCTCTACGAGGAGTCGTACGACGTCCACGCCGGCGCCCTGGCGATAGACGGGCACCTCGACCTCGACGCCGCGGAGCTGGAGGGCACCGGCCTGGTCGTCGACGGTGACCTCGACGTCAGCGGCGCCGTCCTCACCATCGACGACGGCTGCTCCGCGCTGATAGTGCTGGGCGACCTCCGGGCGGCCGCCGTGTACCTGGAGGGCGACGCCAAGCTGCTGGTCCGCGGCAGCGTCCACGTGGAGGCCTTCGTCGGCAACATGACGGACAAGCTGGTCATGGTCCACGGGGACCTGCACGCCAGGGTCACGGTGCTGTCCGCCGGATTCGAGCCCGACCTGGTCGAAGGGACCCTGCACGGCCCCGTCCTGGCGCCCGCGTACCTCGCCGCCGCCTACTCGGCGCCCACCGGCGCCGAGGCGCCCGCCGCCGCGGCGGCGGTGCTGGTGCCCGAGGTCCTGAGCGCCGGCGCCGACGACGACCCCGACGGCCAGGGCGTCTTCGACACCCCCGGCGTCCACGGCGGACGGCTGCTGGGCCGCATCGAGGCGGGCCTGCCGGTCACCCTGGCCGCCGGACGTGGATAGCGGCCGTCTCGCGGATTGCCGGGTGCGCGACGCGGAACGGAACAACCCCGGCGACCACCCCGCCCCGTGGCGCAGACTGGGGCGAGTACTTTTCACATCGGAGGATGGATTTTCATGGTTGACCGGCCCTTGACGCTGATGGCGGTGCACGCCCACCCCGACGACGAGGCCACCGGGACCGGGGGTGTCCTCGCCCGGTACGCGGCGGAGGGCGTCCGCACGGTCCTCGTGACGTGCACGGACGGCCGGTGCGGTGACGGACCGGGAGGGGTCAAGCCGGGCGAGCCCGGACACGACCCGGAGGCCGTCGCCGCGATGCGCCGGCAGGAACTGGAGGCCAGCTGCGAGGTGTTGAAGGTCAGCCACCTGGAGCTGCTGGAGTACGCCGACTCCGGGATGATGGGCTGGGCGAGCAACGACGAGCCCGGGTCGTTCTGGCGCACGCCGGTGGAGGAGGGCGCCGCCCGCCTCGCCGAACTGATCCGGCACTACCGGCCCGACGTGGTCGTCACCTACGACGAGAACGGGTTCTACGGCCACCCCGACCACATCCAGGCCAACCGCATCACCATGGCGGCGCTGGAGCTGACCGATCCGACGCCGAAGGTCTACTGGACGACGGCGCCGCGCTCGGCCATGCAGCGGTTCGGCGAGGTCATGCGCGAGTTCGGCGCGGACTGGGAGGAGCCGGAGGCGGCGCGGGAGCCCGGGGCGGCGGCGGAGCCGGAGGCGTCCGAGCTGCCGGACATGTCGGAGATCGGCCTGCCGGACGAGGAGATCACCACCTGGGTGGACACCACCGCGTTCGGCGGCCGCAAGTTCGACGCCCTGGCCGCGCACGCCAGCCAGGGCGAGAACATCTTCTTCCTGAAGATGGGCAAGGAGCGGTTCACCGAGCTGATGGGCGTGGAGACCTTCGTGCGGGTCAAGGACACCACCGGCGCGGCCCTTCCCGAGGACGACCTCTTCGCCGGCCTGCGCTGATCCCCGTCCCGTCCCCGTTCCCGTGTCCGTACGGACCCGGCCGTCGCCGGCCGGGTCCGTGCCGGGCGCTACCGGCCGCCGTCCCGCAGGGCCTGCTCCACGGTCCGCAGGGCGGTGGCCGACTGCTCCCAGCCGTGCCACCAGAACAGCCCGCCGTCGTGGCTCGCCCCGGCGGCGAGCGCCGTCAGGTGGGCCCAGGGGCCGGCCGGGATGCCGAACCGCGGCCGGGCGGCCAGCCGTCGGGCGGCGTCGCCGTCGACCGGGACCATGCCGAGCAGCGGGAACGGTTCGCCGTCCGCCGTCCGGCCGGTGCCGTGCAGCATCGGGTGCAGGGTGATCGGGTCGAGCAGCAGGGTGAGGTCGGCGGAGGGCAGGAGCTCCGGTCCGTCCCGCCAGCCGAGCCGCCGTCCGCTCGGCCCGGCCCCGGGGACGGGCCGGCCGTCGAGCACGACGCCGTCCGCGGCGACCTCCAGGAGGGCGCCGCCCGGGCGGTCGGGCAGCCGCAGCCGGTAGTCCCCGAACAGGCCCGGGGCGGGCTCCGCCACCGCCGCGGAGAAGGGGACGGTGACGCCGTCCACCTCGAAACCCGCCGGTCCGATCACCACCGCGGCGGTCACGGGCTCGCCGTCGACGGTGACGCGCAGACGCGGGGCCGAGCCGGGGGCGCCGGGTACGACGTCCACGCCCACGCCCTCGCCGCGGTACCCGCCGACGAGGTCGGCGAGCGGCGGCACCTGCGGCAGCGGGTACTCGGTCAGGCGCACCGCCGCGCCCGCGACGGTTCCGGACAGCCGGCGCCGGCCGTCGCGGCCGAACTCCGTCCGCAGCTCGCCGCCGACGCCGCCGTCCGCCGCGCGCCAGCGCAGCACGCCGTGGGCGTAACTCGGGTCGGTCACCCGGAGGCCGTCGACGTGGACCCGGTGCCGGGGCGGGTCGGTCGCGCGGCCCAGGACGTAGACCGAGAGGCCGTCGTCCGCGGTGCCGTACAGGCCCGTCCACGGGTACAGGGCCCCGGCGAGGACGGAGTCCAGGTCCCGCCGGATCGACGGCCAGCCCGCCGAACCGTCCCGCGCCAGCCGGCGGGCCTCCGACTTGCGGGTGAGCAGGGTGCGCAGGCGGTGTGCCGCCTCCGGCCCGGGCCGCCGGGGGACGCCCCGGGCGGCGGCCTGCAGGGCCAGGTCCTCGCGCCGGGCCAGCAGGGCGCGTTCGTCGGCTCCGAGGTCCGGCGGGGCCCAGTCCGCGACGGCGGCCGCGGGATCCCGGACGTAGCGCTCGCGCAGGGCGCCGTCCTCGCCGAGGGCCAGGGCGAAGCGGGCGCCCGGGGTGTCCTCCTGCCAGTGGTAGCCGGCCGGGACGCGGAAGTCGGCGAAGCCGCGGAGGGCGGCGAGTTCGCGCGGGCCGTACGCGTCGACGACCCGCAGCGGGCCGTCGGGCGGGCGGACGGTCCGGCCGGGTTCGAGGAGGCCGAGGCGTTCGAGAACCCGCGGGTCGGCCGGGGCGGCGACGGCGGGCGGCAGGTACCAGGTGGAGGCGCTGGTGACGGTGCGCTGCACGGCCGGGTCGCGCAGGGCGGCGACGGTGTACCGGGCGGTGACGGGGTCGAGGCCCCGGTAGCGGGCGCCGATGTAGTTGACCACGGTGTGGTCCGGCCCGTAGACCTCCTCCAGCCGGTCCAGCAGGACGGGCAGGTGGCGGTTGGTGAACCCGGCGCGCCGGTAGTCGAGTTCGCCGACGATGCCGACCTGCCAGAGCACCAGGTGCAGGCCGGGGTCGAGGCGCCGGTCGCGGATCAGCAGGTCGGAGGCTTCGAAGGTCTGCATGCCGGGGGTGCTCGGGTCCACGCCGAGGTCGGCGCAGAGCACGTCCAGGGCGCTGATGCCCGGGCGCATCACGGCGGTGTGGCCCTCGCGGCGGGCGATCCGCACGGCGCGGTGGCTGGACAGCACGAAGATGCCCGGGTGGCCGTAGAAGACCGCCGCCACCCGGCGCCCGGCCCGCACGAAGTGCAGGACCGCCTCCGACATCTGGACGTACGTCAGGTAGCGGTCCTTCGCGTCGTCGTAGAGGACGCCGAGGTCGTAGGCGTCCGGGCGCCAGGCGTTGATGCGCACGATCGTCGCGGGGTCGGCCACGCAGTGGAAGACGTGGTCGGCCTCGCGGAGCAGCCGCTCGTCGGCGCGGGTGAAGCCGGCGGCCTCGATGCCGGATCCGAGGACGGTCAACTCGCCCTTGTGCTCGGACGGTTCACCGCCCGGCGGGCCGGCCGCGGCGATCGCGCGGGACAGTTCGGCCCACCGGGCCTGGTGCTCGCGGCGGGAGGGGAAGCGGTCGAAGGGGCGCGTGTAGCGGTGCGCGGAGCGGAGGTCGGGGTCCATGCGGCGGCGCGGGCCTTCAGTGGTCGTCAGTGGTCGGCGAGGCCGGGGAGGTCGACCACGACCGCCTGGGTGACCTGCGGGGGCAGCGCGTCCACCAGGAGCGGCGGGTCGAGCTGGACCGGCGGGTCGAACTCGAACACGGCCTGGGTGCTCTGCGGCGGGGTCATCAGCACCGGCGCTCCGGACGCGAGGGCCGCCGGATCCGGGGCCCCCGCGGCGTCGTCGGCGTCGCCGTCCAGGAGCAGGTCGATGTCCACGTCGATGTCCGGGACGCCGATGTCCGGGACGCCGATGTCCGGGACGCCGACGGGCGGGGCGCTGGCGGTCGGGGTGGTCATGGCGGTCACTCGTCCCCTCGGGGCCGCGGGCGGAGGCGGGTTCATGCTACTGAACGGACGTTCGGCCGGACAGGGGGTCGGGCGACCGGGCAACTGCGGAGCAGCGGAGTGCCGGCCGGGCGGCGGATGGGCCGCGCGGTCGGCACGGTACGGACGAGGTGTCCGTGGGGGGATCCCGTCAGAGCAGCACGCTGGCGGCGATCGGGGCCACCGTCTTGAAAGCGCTCCAGGCGCTGTCCCAGAAGCTGTCGGCCTCGACGCCGTGGGTGGCGCCCAGGGCGCCACCGGCGCGGTGGGTGCGGTCGACCGGCGGGGCCAGTCTCGGGAGCTGCGGGGTGGGGGACCACGTCCGGCACTCCTCGCGGACGTCTTCCATGGTCATGGTCGTTCTTCCCTTCGTGGGTGTCGGTTTCGTCGGCCGGACGGCGCGGGGCGGACCTGTTCACAGGACCGGGACGGAGTCGTCCGGGACGGTCGGCGGGGGTCAGTAGAAGCCTCCGATGGCCGGGGGCGGTGGCGGCAGGCAGCCGGGGGTGGGGGCACCGTCGCAGGCCCAGGGGGCCGGGTCCGCGAAGCTGGGACCGTAGAACCCCCCGGGGCCGTCCATGATCAGGACGATCGCTGTCTCGGCCTGGAGCGCCCCCGCCTCGGCGGTGTCGTCCACTCTGGCGGTCGGCGAGCCGGTGGTGAATCCGAGGGCCGTGGAGAAGGCCGGTGCGGTCGGCTTCTGGCCGTGGTCGGCATCGACGACTTCCTTGATCACCTTCAGGCAGGCGGCGTACCCCTGTGTGCGGTCGATCGATGGCACCTGGGGTGGCGGCTGCTCGTACATGGTCCTGCCTCTCCTGTTCGGTGCTCCGGTGGCCGGCCGTACATGGCGGCGTCACCGGGCGGGGTGGCCGGCGACGGACCGCTCGGGGCCCGTCGCCAGCACGGGGTGCCGCTCAGAGGAACTTCGAGAACACGTCTGCGGCACCGGTCAGGACCCTGCTCCAGTCGATGTCGGCCTCGACGCCGGGGGCGGTGCCCAGGGCGCCGCCGGCGCGGCGGGTGCGGTCGACCGGCGGGGCCAGTCTCGGGAGCTGCGGGGTGGGGGACCACGCCCGGTACTCCTCGCGGAATTCTTCCTTGGTCATCTCTGCTCATCCCTTTCTTGTCGTGCTGGTTGCGCTCCGTCCTCGGTCGGGCCTGGGGCGGGGCGTCAGAGGGCGGCGTAGCACATGCCCCGGGCTGGGCCGGTGAGGCCGGCACAGACCGAGCGGGCCGGTGCGACGCCAGGGCCTCCAGGCAGCCGGGCAGCTTCGTCCCGGTCGTCCCTGCGGACTGGTGCGGCGAGGACCGGCAGCCTGGGTGTGGGTCTGGGGAGCGTTGCGGGGGTTTTCATGATCCGCCTCCTCCTGGCGTTTGGTGCGGGTCGTCCTGTCGGCAGGGGCACCGGCGGTGCCGGGTGCTCAGGAGTCCAGGAACTGGTGGGGCGGCGCCAGGCTGACGGGGAACTCGTCGCTGACGTCGACCGTGAAGACCATGGTGACGCGGGCGTGCCGGTCGTCCTCGGGGTCGAAGAACGTTACCTTCACGTCCTGGCAGTCCGATCCCATGCGGCAGTACGGGCTCTTCGTGACGGAGATGGTGTCGATGCAGTAGAGGGAGACCGGGCTGCTGGGCTGCGTCACGGTGCTGGGGATGCCCTGGCCCAGCAGCATGGCCTTGCTGAGCGGGCCGGCGACCGAGAACGCATTCGTTCCGGCGGAGTTCAGTGCGCGGTCGGCGGAGGTCTGGCCGAGGTTGCGGAACTGGTAGTAGACCTTGTCGAGGAACACGTCCATGGTCTTGCGGATGTAGGTCTCGTCGATCGTCAGCGAATCCTTGTGGGCCTCGGCTACGACGGCCTTCACCACGGCCTCCACCAGCTGCGCCTGGTGCCAGATGTAGATGCCGCGGCTCTTGACCTCGACGACCGGAACGACCTGCCCGGAGAAGAGCCGGACGGTCCGGTCGGTCAGCCGTCCGGGTATCGAGATCCGGGAGATGTAGCCGTTGTCGTCCTGCTTGACCATGGTCTGGCCGAAGTACGCGTCCCGGAAGGACCGGTAGACCGTGGACACCGGAGGGGCGGGCGCGGCGAGTGCCAGCAGGGCGTCCGCGAGCTTGGTGGGATCGGCGACGATCGCCGCCACCTCCTGCTTCGACCCGAGCGACACCAAGGGGTTGCTGGTCCAGTCCATGCCGGCCGCGGGTTCGGCCTCCATCGCGTAGACGGGAGTGCTGTCCAGGTTCAGCGTCCAGGTGACCTTGTCGGAAGCCCACGGGTTGGCGGTCAGGTAGGCGTGCAGTTGCCCGGCGTCGTATGGATTGGCGGGTACCTCCGTCATCACGCCCGGCTTGCCCGGGACCGGCACCTCGACGGGGTCCATCAGCTGGCGGAAGCTGTCCCGGCGGGCCTCGGTCAGGAAGTCCACCCCGACCTGGCCGATCGCGAACACCAGCGGGCGGTTGTTGGTGGAGGCGCAGGAGGGCCGGACGCCGCCGCCCGAGGGCACGGATCCCGACGGTACGGATCCCGACGGTACGGCCCCTGGCAGCCCGGCCCCCGAGGGCCCGCCGCCCTGGCACGCGCAGGGGGCCGCCGGGGCCTGGCCGGACACCGTCGCGCCGGTGGACGGCGGGGGCGCGGCCACGGCGGGCGCGGTCAGTGGCATGGGCGGCGGGACGGCGGTGGCGCCCGCGGGCTGGGCGCCGGCGGCGGTGGCGCCCGCCACCCCGGCGACGGCTCCGGCCGGGGGGAGGGCTTCGTACGGTGCGCTCTGCGCGGCGGGTGCGGCCTGGAAGGCCTGGACGGCCTCCGGGCCCGGTACGGCCTGCGCGGCCGGTGCGACCTGGGGGGCTTGAACGGCCTCGGCGGTGGCGACGGGAACGCTCTGGGTGTCCATGGTGCTGGCTCCCTCGTGCGAGTCGTAAGGGGAGGCCCCGAGCAGCGAGGGTGCGCCGGCCGCGGCGGCCCCGACCTCGGGGGGGAGGGTGGTGCGGCGGGCGCTGTCCGCCGTGGTCCCGGCAGTGGCCGGCCGGTCCGTCAGGTCTCCTCGGGCGGTGAGCCCGTAGGCCCGGGCCGCGTCCAGGTGA
The DNA here is from genome assembly GCF_042677365.1 of Kitasatospora sp. NPDC127116. Lineage (NCBI taxonomy): Bacteria > Bacillati > Actinomycetota > Actinomycetes > Kitasatosporales > Streptomycetaceae > Kitasatospora > Kitasatospora sp. NPDC127116. Next base: position 176 of record NZ_JBHXTL010000167.1, on the reverse strand, counting down.
CCGACCAGCCGGCGCCGGCACTCCGGTGCGTCGGCGGGTGCGCAGGGCACGGACCGCGCGCCCTGCAGCAGGGCCCGGCGGGCCGCCCGCGGGTCGGGCGGGCGCCCCGCGCGCACCTGCGCGGCGACCAGCAGGGCGGCGACCCCGGCCACCAGGGGTTTGGGGTAGCTGGTTGC
>NZ_JBHXTL010000166.1:16039-17718 GCF_042677365.1 Kitasatospora sp. NPDC127116 | reverse complement strand
GTGCCCGTTCCGGCGGCTTCAACCGTGACGACCGCGGCGGCCGTTCCGGTGGCTTCGGTGACCGTGACAACCGTGGCGGCGGCTTCGGCCGTGACCGTGACGACCGCGGTGGCCGTTCCGGCGGCTTCAACCGTGACGACCGCGGCGGCCGTTCCTTCGGTGACCGTGACAACCGTGGCGGCGGCTTCAACCGTGACCGCGACGACCGCGGTGCCCGTTCCTTCGGTGACCGTGACAACCGTGGCGGCGGCTTCAACCGTGACCGCGACGACCGCGGCGGCCGTTCCTTCGGCGACCGTCCGGCCCGTTCCTTCGGCGACCGTCCGGCCTTCGGCCGTGACCGCGACGAGCGCGGCGGCAGCAGCCGTCCGTTCGCGCGCCGCGACGACCACCGCTCCGGCGGCCGTCCGCAGTCCGACCGCGGTGGCTTCAACCGTGACCGCGGCGGCTTCGGTGCCGGCCGTGACCGCGAGGACCGTCGCCCGGGCGGTTTCGACCGCGACGACCGCAAGCCGCGCTGGAAGAACTGACGCCGCACCGGCGGTAGTCGACCGCCGGCCCGGCTGAACGTACGAAGGGCCCGCTCCGTCCCCCCGGAGCGGGCCCTTCGCGTTTCCCCGGCAGCCTCGCGTTTCCCCGCGCCGGCCCCCCGGGGCGTTGTTCTGGGAGTGAGAATAACCTGTGGCGCGCGGGCGCCGCGGTCCCGTAGCGTCGCGGCCATGAGCAGCAGACTGCACGATGTGGCGCGAGTGAACGAGGAGATCGCCGAGCGGGGGAGCTACCGGACGGCCGGGGGCGAACTCGTGCAGGTGGGGGAGGAGTTGGGGGCGGCGCGGGCCGGCACGGTGTCCTACGCGCCGGAGGGGCTGGACGCGCTGCTGGCGGCGGGCGACCGCGGGCCGGGGCCGGCGGCCGGACGGATCGAGGTGACGGCCGAGGGCAGCATCCAGGCCGCCCGCCGACTGGTCGGGGCCGGGGCGGGGCCGGTCGGGGTGCTGAACTTCGCCTCCGCGCGCAACCCCGGCGGCGGCTACCTGCGCGGCGCCCGCGCCCAGGAGGAGGACCTGTGCCGCAGCGCGCTGCTGTACAGCTGCCTGCGGGAGGCGCCGGACTACTACAAGGCGCACCGGGCCTCCACCGACCTCCGGTACAGCCACCGGGTGATCGTCTCGCCGGCGGTGCCGGTGATCCGGGACGGGCGCGGAGAACTGCTGGCGCAGCCGTACCCCGTCACCTTCCTGACCTCGCCCGCGCCCAACGCCGGGCAGCTGGAACGGCGTTCGGCCGGTGCGGACGTCCGGGGCGTGCTCGCCGAGCGGGCCGTGCGGGTGCTCGCGGCGGCCGCCCGGCACGAGGTGCGCGCGCTGGTGCTCGGGGCCTGGGGCTGCGGGGTGTTCCGCAACGACCCGGCGCAGGTCGCCGAGGCCTTCGAGGGGGCGCTGGCCCGGTACGGGGCCGCCTTCGATCAGGTGGTGTTCGCGGTCTGGGACCGCTCGCCGGTCTCGGCGAACCGGGCCGCCTTCGAGGCCCGGTTCACCGCGGGGTGACCGTCCGGCAGCCGGCTACTTCCGGCGGGCGGCGAGCGCCGTGGCGGGCGGGGTGGGCGGCCCCGCCACCCCCGGGTCGGGGGAGACGGCCGGCCCGGCGCCGCACACCGTAGCCCGCGGGTGCGAGGCGCC
>NZ_JBHXTL010000166.1:0-16029 GCF_042677365.1 Kitasatospora sp. NPDC127116 | reverse complement strand
TGGGTTGCTTTTTCTGTTTTTATCACCCCGCTCCGGCCTTCGTCGGGGGGTGGGCGCGCGCGGGGGCGCCGGGGGCGCCCCCCGCGACCACGCCGGTGACGGCGAAGACGGACGGCCAGGCGCCGATCCGCTTCGCCAGCGGGTGCGAGCCGCCGAAGGCCGCCACGTACAGGCCGGTCAGCGCCGCCGCGGTGCCCGCGCCCGCGCTGCGGCGCCACTGCGCGGCGGCCCCGGCACCGGCCACCGCCAGCACCGCGCCGCCCAGTTCGCGCCGGCCGCTCCACCGGGCGACGCCGTAACCGCCGACCAGACCGCTCGCCGCGGTCAGCGCGGCGGGCGGGGCGGCCGTGAAAACGTTCGGGACCTTCGCCATCGTCGACTCCACTCGTGGGGGCTGTGTCGTTTTCCGACCATAACCCGGTGAACGAACGGGGCCGCCGGGACCTCCCTCCGGAGCACCGGCAGCGCCGACAGCGCCGTCCGCCGGAGCGCCGCCGGGCCTCCTACCGGAACGCCTCCGCGGGCGTCTGCCCCGGCACCGTGGCGGCCAGCCGGCGGGCGGCCTCCGCCGGGTCGAGCACCCGCTCCAGCCGCAGGTCGCCCGGGACCTCCTGGATGAACCGCCCGGCCGACCAGCTCCGCTCGTACGGCAGCGGCTCCAGGACCAGGGTGCGCACGCCGTCCACCACCGGGATGTCGCTCGGCGTCCCCTCGTTCCACACCCAGGAGCCGTCCGGCGCGACCAGGTTGAAGGCGCCGGTGGCGACCACCCGGCGGCCGTCCAGGAACGCCGTCCGGGCCAGTGCCACCACCTCCCGGTCCTGCGGGGTGCCGGGCAGGTGGCCGCCGCCGATCAGCACGTCGGCGAGCAGGGTGTGCAGCTGGAAGGTGTCGCTCAGGCCGCTCATCCGCAGCAGGTAGCCGGTGCCGGTGGGGCGGTCGAGCACCAGCAGCGGCTCGTCGTCCAGCATCAGCGCCAGGTGGACCAGGCCCTTGAAGTCGTGCTGCTCGCCCTGGTAGCGGTCGAACAGCTCCAGGATCACCTCGGTCACGCCCGAGGCGCGGGCCTCGGCCCGGACCTCCGGGTGCGCGTACACCGCCCAGGCCGCCTGCTGCCACAGGTGCAGCGTCCACCAGGCGACCACGGCCAGGTGGGCGTGCCACTCGTCCAGGTGCGCCGGGTCGGCGATCCGCTCGTGCGCCTCGGCCGGATCGTCCTCCTCCGCGCCGGGCAGCGGTCCGCCGCCGGTGGAGACCCAGCGCCGCACCAGCAGCTGCGCGCCGGTCAGCGCCCCGCGCAGTCCGGCCAGCACCGGGCCGGAGCAGGCGACCGGGTCGGCGCCGTGCTCCACGCAGGCGCCCACCACCATGGCCAGGTGCGCCCGGGGGAACGGCGGGGCGTCCGGCAGCAGGGCGGCCAGCCGGGGCCCGGCCGCTGCCTGCTCCGCCGGGTCGGCCGTGCCGAACAGCCCGCCGACCAGCCCGAGGGCGGGCCCGAACTGCTCGTCGTCCCCGGCCGCGACCACGGCCTCCAGGGCGGCCACGGCTGCGGAGAAGGTGGGCTGTTGACGGTGCGACGGTATCTGCTCGGTGGACATTCGCCGCAGCATAGGGGGCGGAGCCGGTCCGGCGGAAACTCCTCCGCGCCCCGGCCCGCCCGGGCCGTACGCGGGCCCCTGTCGGTGCCCGGTGGCAGACTTCGACCGTGACGGACTCCGAGATCACCGACGGCAGCTACCTGGTCCGCAACGTCGGGAACGGCCTGCTGCTTCAGGTCGCCGAAGCCTCCCGGCGCAGCGGTGCCCGGATCGTCCTCGGCGCGGACGACGGCAGTGACGCCCAGCTCTGGCGCCTCGCCGCCGTCCACCCGGGCGGCGCGCTGTTCCACATCGAGAACGCCGGCAGCGGCAAGCGCCTGGACGTCACCGGCGCCTCGACGGACGACGGCGTCCGGATCCAGCAGTGGTCGGCCAACGCCTTCGGTGCCCAGGAGTGGCTGCTGGAGGCCCACGTGGACGCCCCGGGCACCTACACGGTCACCAGCTTCATCAGCGGCAAGCCCCTGACGGCGGGCGACACCCCGGAGGCCGACGTCCACCAGAGCGAGGACGTCGACGCCCCGGCCCAGTGGTGGCGCTTCGAGCGCCGGGAGGGCTGAAGGCCCGTCAGTCCGCGAGGTTGGCGCGGGCGGCGTCGAGTTCGGCGTCCGTCGTGCCGTGGTGGCGGAGGTAGCCGGGGATCGTGCCGTGGTGGTCGTGGATCCAGGCCAGGGAGGAGACCAGGAGCTCGGCGTCGACCGGGCGGGAGAGGCGCTCGGTGCCGGTCTCGTCGAGGTACGGGGTGGGGCCCTTGTCGAGGCCGAGGCCGATGTTGGAGAGCAGGAAGTCGGCGGTGATCTCGGCCTCGGAGGCGCCCAGCAGGGACTGGAGGACGGCGATGGTGAGCCCGGTGCGGTCCTTGCCGACGGCGCAGTGGACGACGGCGGCCAGCGCGTCCGGAGCGGCGAGGCGGCGGACGACGGCGGCGAGCGAGGGGCCGGCCGTCGAGGCCATGAAGGGGTAGAGGGCGGCCTGGTCCTCGGGCCAGGGCCGGTCGGCGTCCTCGGGGTGCGGGGGAAGGGTCGGCAGACCGAGGGTCTCGTGGTCGAGGCAGTGCCGCTGGTCCGGCCAGGCCTCCAGCTCGTACGCGCTGCGCAGGTCGAAGACCGTCCGCAGGCCGAGGGCCTTGAGCCGCCGGGCGCCCTCCTCGGTGAGGGTGTGGAAGGACCCGGAGCGGTACAGCACGCCCCGGCGGAGGGCGCCGATCCCGCCCGCGTCACGGAAGTTGCGCACACCGGGGATGTCGATGAAGGCGTCGGTCATGGCCACCACGGTACGGGCGGGCGCGGGCGGGAGGAAGGAGGAGTGCGACGTCGGCGGCCCGGCGGGAGGACACCGTCCGAAACCGGCCCCCGCCGGTGGGCGACCGGCTGCTCAGCGCCCGCCCGAGACCTCCAGGAACGCCCCGGTGGTGTACGAGGCCGCCGGGGAGAGCAGGAAGAGGATCGCCTCGGCGACCTCCTCCGGCTGCCCGCCGCGCCCCATCGGCAGGCCGGGCGCGACCCGGTCGACCCGGCCGGGCTCGCCGCCGAGCGCGTGGATGTCGGTGTGGATCAGCCCCGGCCGCACCGCGTTGACCCGGATGCCCTCGGCGGCGACCTCCAGGGCGAGGCCGCGGGTCATCGAGTCCACTGCGCCCTTGGCGGCCGCGTAGTCGACGTACTCGTTCGGCGAGCCGATCCGGGAGGCGGCCGAGCCGACGTTGACGATGGCGCCGCCCCGCCCGCCGTGCCGGGTGGACATCCGGCGGACGGCCTGGGCCGCGCACAGGAACGGGCCGGTGATGTTGGCGGCCCAGATCCGGGTCAGCCGGTCCTCGTCGATCTCCTCCAGCCGGCACTGCTTCTCCAGCGTGCCGGCGTTGTTCACCAGCCCGGTGAGCGGGCCGAGCTCGTCGTCCACGGTGGTGAACAGCCGCTCCACCTCGGCGGTGCGGGTGACGTCGGCGCGGACCGCGAGGGCGGTGCCGCCGTCGGCCCGGATGGCGTCCACCACGGCGGCCGCCGAGGCCTCGTCCGTACGGTAGTTGACGCAGACCCGGTAGCCGCGGCGGGCGGCCAGCAGGGCGGTGGCGGCTCCGATGCCGCGGCCGGCGCCGGTGACGATCAGGACCTCGTCGGTGGGAGTGGTCGACATGGACCGTACGCTACCCGGCGGCCGGGCGGCCCGGACCGGAATTCGCTCGCCCGGCGGGGCCCGTTCGGCGAGGATGCCCGGACGAGGATGCGGTGCCCGCCCGTCCGTCCGTCCGAGAGGAGTCCGCCGATGTCCACCACGACCGCCGTTCCCGGCGTCGCCTCCGTTCCCGGTGCCGCCTCCGTTCCCGGCACGGTGCTGCTCTCGGGCATCGTCGGCTCCACCGCGTACGGCTTCGCCCACGCCGGCTCCGACCTCGACCGGCTGGGCCTGTTCGCCACCCCCACCGAGGAGTTGCACGGCCTGCACCGCCCGGCCGAGTCCCAGGTCACCACCGCGCCCGACGTCACCCTGCACGAGGCCGCCAAGTGGTGCCGGCTGGCGCTGGGTTGCAACCCGACCGCCTCCGAACTGGTCTGGCTGCCGGACGAGCTGTACGAGGTCCGCACCCCGCTCGGCGACGAACTGGTCGGTCTGCGCGCGGCCTTCCTCAGCGCGCCGGCCGTGCGGAAGGCCTACCTCGGCTACGCCGACCAGCAGTTCCGCAAGCTGCTGACCCGCGACACCGCCGACCCGGCCGCCCGCCGCCGGGCCGCCAAGCACGCCCGGCACCTGGTCCGGCTGGTCGAGCAGGCCGTCCGCCTGCACGAGACCGGCCGCAACCTGATCCGGTTGCCCGACCCCGAACGCATCCGCGAACTCGGCGAACGCATCGCCGACCGCCCCGCCCTCGCGGAGGGCCTGCTCGCCGACGCCGCCGACCGGCTGGCCGGCCGAGGTGTCCTTCCCACCGCCCCCGACCAGCGCCCCGTCGAGGCCTGGCTCCGCCGGGTCCGCGCCGTTCACTACACCCCGCCTCAAGTCCCGCTCCACGAGCCCGGCACGCCCGCGCAATCCACTGGCGGAGCCCTGGGCCCCACCGGGTAGGATCGCCGTGGTCCTTCCGCCCGGGCATCCGGGCGCGCCGGGACCGCGGGCCACTAGCTCAATTGGCAGAGCTGCGGACTTTTAATCCGTAGGTTCAGGGTTCGAGCCCCTGGTGGCCCACCTGGTCGAGGCGAGTCCGGGCGTCCTCCCTTCGGGGAGGGCGCCCTTCGTCGTGATCGGCGCGGTATCGGCGCGGCGCAGGGCGGGGCGCGGCGGGCGACGTGTCATCCGGCGGGGCCGCGACGGGAGTTCCGCCGTTCGGCGACCCGGCGGAGGCGGCGCTCGGCGGCTCCGCCGGCCGGGTCCCGAAGGGCCGGGCCGGATCATCGGCGAGGTCGTCGCGGAAAGAGTCCGCAGGACAGTTCGTGTCCAGGTGGACCGTGAATTCTCGGACATCCGGACGAACAGCCCCCAAAGGGCGGCAATTTCACCCGGGCTGCTCCGGCTCCCCGGAATCCCGTACGCCAGGTGCGGTTCGGATCCGACGAAATTGCTCCACAGATGGGCGTTTGTCCCGCAAGAGGGGTGAACGGGGGGCAATGTCATAGCGAAATGGACGCGGTGTAACCCGCGTCACACCGAACGGTCGTTGACCGGGGACGGTCAATGAATCAATACTCTCGACAAGCAGCTGCCGTATCACCCGTCCGCACAAAATTTCACCGAATCATCCGGGGTTGAGAGGTTTCGCGGACGCGAAGGCTCAGCGGGTGGGGTCGAGCCGACGGAAGAGTCCGACCCGCTTTCGGTCCTGGAATTCGCCGGGTTCCACGCGGTGCCCGGGGGGCCGCGATCGGCGCGGTGTGTCGATGTTGTGTGCACTGGGTTTGCCTTTCGTCATGACCAGGGTCGCGGCCCACTTTCTCGGTTTCCCTGACGGCCGTCACCGACCTGCGCGAGCACGACCGTGCAGGCGCGCGGGCGGATTCGATCTCCGGTGGAAAGAGGCAGGAAAAGTGATTCTCGACAATGCTCTCGTCCGGTACTACGAAGAGATCCGTTCAGTCCTGCGGGACCTCCTGGGCGGCCCGGAGAAGGCCGACGCCGAAGGTTTCACGCCGGGCGTCGAACTGCCCGAACTCACCGAGGCCATGCGCGAGTACCTCGCGGTCTCCGGCCTCGGCCACGCGGCCATGCCGTCGTACCGGGGCCGGAACCTCGCGCTGCTCGACCTCACGCGCAACCCGGCCACCATGACGACCAAGACCTTCGCCTCGCTGGTCATCGTGGCCAGGGCGGTCCGCTTCGTCCAGGACACCGGCCGGCGGGTCACCATCGTCACGCCGTCCTCCGCCAACAAGGCCATCGCCATGCGCGACGCGGTGCTCCGGGCCGTCCGGACCGGCCTGGTGGACGCCGACCGGCTCAACGTCATCACGGTGGTCCCCGAGGGGGCGGTGGCCAAGCTGCGCAGCTCCGAGCTGTTCACCGACCCCGGGCTGCGGGCGCGCAACCCGATCGCGGTGTACGGGGGCGAGGAACCCGGCACCGTGAAGGCCATCGCCCTCGGGCTGGTCGACGAACACCGGAGCGCTCTGGAGAAGGAGTGCGAGACCAACCTCTGGTACACCCTCCAGCTGGAGAACTACCTGGCGGCGGACGTGGTCAGGGCGCTGGCCGAGGCCGACCTGTTCCCCTCGGCGCCCGGCGAGGCCCGGCTGCACGTGCACTCGGTCTCCAGCGCCTACGGGCTGCTCGGCCACGCCCACGGCCGCAGCCGGCTCCCCGCGGACGTCCGCTCCCGGACCCTGCCGCCGCACTACTTCCTGGTGCAGCACCTGGGCGCTCCCGACATGGTGCTCAGCCTGTACAACGAGGGCTCCACCGACACCGGGAACCTCCCGGCGTACTCCTACGACGCGGAGACGGGACTGTTCACGCAGAGCGCCGACCCGCGGTACCCCGCGCAGACCTTCGATCCGGGGGAGACCCTCGACCCGACCTTCTACACCCGCAACCCGCCCACCTCGCCCCGGATGAACGAACTCATCCGCACCCAGGGCGGCGGCGGCATCGTCGTCTCGCTCGCGGAGTGCCTCGGCCGCTACGGGCAGGTGCGCTCGCTGCTCGGGGAAGCCGGCGTGCGGCTGCCCGCGAACCCCACCGCGCTGCGCGAGTGGTCCCTGGTGATGGCGATGACGGGCCTGCTCAACGCCGTCGACCGGGGGCTGGTGCCCGAGACCGACATCCTCGTGCACGGCTCCGGCAGCTACTCGGCGACGGACTACGGCCACCTCACCGTCCGGGACCTGCACCCGGTGGCCACCGCCGAGGACCTGCGGCGCGTCGTGCTGGACGCCACGCCCTCCGCCTGACCGCTCGGGCGGGGCCCCGCCCGCCCGTGCCGGGGCCCCGCTCCGCCGCCGTCCTGCTCGCCACAGACGACCCGCTCGCCACCGACGACCCGCCGAGGTGATAGCCCCGTGGTCCCTGCCGTCCCGCCCCCGCGCGCCACGCCGCACCAGCGGCTGCGCATGCACACCGGTTACCACTGGCGCAACAGCGGCAACCGGGTCCTGACCACCGCACGGACCGCCTGGGACACCCGGGACGGGGCCGGCTTCCCGGCCGTCCGCTCGGAGGCCGGGGGACTGTCGGTGAGCTACGCGGGCCTCGCCGAAGGCCTCGCGTACACCCTGGAGTTCACCGAGCTCCGACGCGACGCCGACGTCCACGGCGTCCGGCGCCGGACCGGCCGGCTCACCGGAGCGGCCCTCCGGGACCCCGCCCGGCTGCCCGACGCGGACATCGTCATCGTCGGTACGAGCGCCGAGCGCGCCCGCGCGCTGCCGCGCGAGGCCTCCCTCATCGTGCCGATGCGGGTGCACTTCGTGATCGACTTCGACGCGGACCCCGACACCGTCCGGCAGCGCATCTCCAAGCGCGAGCGCCAGCAGTTCAAGCACGACCTGCGCGACCACGCCTGGACCTGGGGGCTCAGCCGCGACCCGGCTTGGTTCGACCACTTCTACGACCGGCTCTACCGCCCCACCATGTTCCAGCGCCACGGGGACCGGGAGCGCACCGAGACCAAGGACGTCTCCTACGAGTGCCTCTTCCGCGGCGGCCGGATGTTCGTCCTGCGGCAGGACGGCGAACCGATCGGCGGAGCGCTCTGCCACTGGGACCGGGCATCGGGGACGATGACCCTGCGCCTGCTGGGCGTGGTCGACGGCGCGCGGGAGCACTACGACAGCGGCGCCTTCAAGGCGATCTACCACTTCCTCATCGACTGGTGCGCCCGCCACGGCGTGCGCCGCCTCGACTTCCAGGGCACCGAACCCTTCGTCAGCAAGGGCACCTACCAGTGGAAGCGGCGGTTCGGAACCAGCGTGCTGCCGCCGCCCAACCACTTCGGCGCCAAGCGGCTGTGGCTGCAGGTCCGCGCCGACACGCCGGAGGTGCGGGACTACCTGGTCGCCAATCCGGTCCTGGCCGAGCGGACGGACGGGACCCTGGAGGCGGTCTACTTCCGCGACGCGCGGCGTGCCCCCCGGCTCGACTACTCCGCCAAGTCCCCGGGAGTGGCGGGGGTGCGCGAGGTGGACCTCGACGCATTCCTCGCCGGCGCGGCGCGCGGGCCCGCCGGAAGGGCCCGCAGATGACCGCCCCGTGGTACGGCACCGCGCCGCCGCCGCTCGACAACCGGCTCGAACTGCCCGCCGTCCAAAGGGAACTGGCCCGGGTGGAGGACGGCGAGTACGCCCGGGTGGTGCCGGTCGCGTCGTCCCTGCGGCCCGTCATGCTGCCGCGTTCCTCCTACGACGAGCTGTTCACCGCCACCGCCGACCTGCTGGCGCTGCTGCGCCGCACGCTGCTGGAGCGCGCTCCGACGGCGGCCGGCCGGATCGCCGCGCTCGGTGCCGACGAGCGGATGTACCCCCTCGTCATGGACGGCCCGGCCGAGGAGGACTACGCCACCTGCATCGCCCGGCCCGACGTCATGGTGGGCGCCTCCGGCCCCAAATTCCTGGAGTTCAACATCGGCTCCGGCATCGGCGGGGTGGTGGACACGGCACTGCACACCGCCGCGTGGGTGGCGGCGTTCGGCGGCCCGGAGCGGATGCCCTTCGACGCGGTCGATCCGCTCGCGGTGCGCGACGAGCTCTTCGTGCGCGCCGTCCGGGCCCTGGGCGTCGAGCCCGCGGTCGCGATCGTCGGCACGCTCCGGGACTTCGGCGGTCCCCCCAGCCGCTACTTCGAGATCCAGGAGGAGTCGCTGCGCCGCCGCGGCCTGGCGGCCGAGACGTTCGAGCCGGAGGACCTGCTCGACGGACTCGGCCTGCCGGGAGAACCCCGCTACCGGCTCGGGCTGCGCCACTTCACGATCCTCGAATGGCTCGGCCACGGCATCGACCTCGGGCCGGTGCGGACGGCCCTGGACGCCGGCGTGCGGTTGATCGCGAGCCAGACCGCGTACCTGATCGCCAACAAGAAGGTGCTCGGCTGGGTGTCCGAGGGGCGGCCGTGGATGACGGACCGGGACCGGCGGACCGTCGAGCGCTACCTGCCGTGGACCCGCGTGGTCGGGGACCGGCCCGTCGAGCGGCACGGCCGGACCGTGCCGCTCCCGGAACTGCTCCTGGAGCGCCAGGAGGAGTTCGTGCTGAAGCCCGCCATCGGGATGAGCGGGCAGCAGGTCCTGGTGGGCCGCTCGTGCCCGCCGCAGGCCTGGCGGGCGGCGGTGACCGCGGCCGCCGCGGCGCGGGACCACATCGTCCAGGAGTGGGTGGAACCCGTGCCGTACCGGATGGAGTTCGCCGGTCCGGACGGATCCGGCAGCCACCAGGCCGAGGTGGTGCCGGTCTTCAGCCCCTTCCTGTTCGACGGGCGGGCCGCCGGCTGCATGGTGCGCTACCTCCCGCCCGACCGGGACGGCGTGGTCAGCATCCACGGCCACGGAGCCCTGTCGAACGTGGCGTTCGCGCTCCGCTGACCCCCGCGACTCTCCCCAGGAGGACGACATGACGACCTACTCGCGTGCCGACTACGGCCCGGTGTCCGTGTCCTACACGGCCGAACTCGACGGCGGCGGCAACACCTTCGGCCGGGCGTACGAGCCGTTCGTCCGGTCCCGGTTCGGCCGGGTCGGATCGGTCTTCGAGTGGTGCGCCGGCCCCGGGTTCATCGGCTTCTCCCTGCTGGCGGCCGGCCTGTGCGATTCGGTCGACCTGGGCGACGTGAACCCCGCCGCCGGGGACGCGGTCGAGCGGACCATCGCCGAGAACGGTCTGCGCGGCCGCGCCCGCTTCCACCTCTCCGACGGCTTCGACGACGTGCCGGCGGACCTCCGCTGGGACCTGATGGTCGGCAACCCGCCGCACGTCAACCAGGACGCGGCCGCCTCGGACTACCAGCGTTCCCACTCGCCGCTGATCTGGAAGGACACCGACTGGGCCATCCACGGTGCCTTCTACGACGCGGCGGCCGAGCGGCTGCGGCCCGGCGGCTCGGTCCTCATCCAGGAGAACCACCGGTTCTCCGCCCCGGAGGACTTCACGGAGATGGTCGGGAAGGCCGGCCTGGAGGTCGTCGGCGCCTTCGGATGCGGCGAGGGCCGCGAGGACTACTACTTCCTCTGGTCCCGGCTGCCCGGGTCCCGGACGTCCTGAGGCCCCCGCTCCGGGCACCCGTTCGACGCCGACCACCGGACACCACAGCGCGAGGAGAGCGCATCATGCCGCGTCCCACGACGAATCCCGTGATCACCTGGATCTACCAGTCCGAGGACCTCGACCCCGCGGGGGTCGAGGCGTTCGAACGGGGCATCACCCGGCGCTACTCGGCGCTCTCCCGGCCCCGCGGCCTCGACTTCCGGGTGATCAGCGCCACCGAACTGGTGCCGTCCTGCGTGGGTGGCAGGCCGGTCCTGCGCCACGGCGACGAGGACCTGCTGGAGCGGCGGCAGTGCTTCATCGTCGAGGACATGGCCACCGACCCGCAGGGCCTCCAGGCGCTGCGGGCCGTCTACCGCACCATCGAGGCGAGCGACTCCGTCCTGCTCAACCGCTCGTACACCGGCCCCGACTACCTGGAGCGCGACAAGCTCGCGCAGCTCCAGCACGCCGCCGGCCTGGGCATCCGGACCGCGGACACCGTCGCCGTGCCGCCCGGCAGGTACGCCCGGCGGGTGCTCGGGGAGGTGCGGCGCGGGCTCGGCGACGGGCCCTACATCGTCAAGCCCCGTGAACTGACCGGCGGTTACGGCGTGCTGCGGGTCGACTCCGAGCAGCAGCTCGGCGCGGTGGTCGACCTCGTCGCCCAGGCCGTCGGCGGGTACCTGGTGCAGCCGCTGATCCCGCACTCCGGCGACATGCGCGTCTTCATGGCCGACGGCGAGGTCGTCTCCTCGCTGACCCGCCGCCCCCGCCCCGGCGGCTACCTGGCGAGCGTCAGCCAGGGCGGGTCCGTGGAGGTGAACCGGGACCACGACCAGGTCGCGGACCAGTGCGCCCGCATCGCCCGGGACCTGCGGGCCGAGTGGATCTGCGTGGACTGGCTGATGACGGACTCCGGTCCGGTCCTCAACGAGTGGAGCACCGCTCACGGCGGCTTCACGGTGATGCCCGAGCCGGAACTCGGCAGGGTCGCCGACGCCTTCTTCGGCTGGATAGGCCGACGCTTCGAGGGGAAGCCGCCCGGCCGCTGAGCCCGGGACGGTCCGCGGGCCCGTGCCGCACCCGCCCGACAGAGCGGGCGCGGCCCGGGCCCTGCCCGTCGTCCGGACCGGGTCTCAGGCCCCGGCGGCCGGGCCGAACGCCCGGCGCAGCCGGACCGTCCAGACGATCACGGCCGCGAGCGCGATCGAGGCCACCGCCGTGGCCATCCCGGCCTGGATGCCGACGGAGACGGTGATGCTGCTGGCCACCAGCGCGCCGAGCGGGACGCCCAGGCCCGAGGACAGCATCCGGCGGGTGGTGTTGACGCGGCCCTGGAGCTCGGGCGGCGTCACCTCCTGGGAGTAGGTCATCGTGTTCACCAGGACGACGAGGTACGCCGTTCCCCACACGGCCAGGGCCACCAGCGCGACCAGCCAGTTCGAGGTGAGGACGACGACGAGGCCGAGCAGCGCCCCGACCGGCAGCACGCCGAGGAGCAGCGGGAAGGCCTCGAAGCGCCGCCGCAGCCGGGGCAGCAGCAGGGAGCCGCCGATGCCGCCGGCGCTCCAGGCCATGTAGAGCAGGCCGATCCGTCCGTCGGAGCCGTGGATGCCCAGCGCGCGGTCGGCGAAGACGACCAACTGGCCGACGATGGCGCCGCCGGAGAACGACTGGAGGGTGCCGACCACGGTCATGATCCGCAGCGTGGGGTGGCCCGCCAGGAACCGCAGCCCCTGGCCTATGGACTCCTTGAAGCCCGGTCGCTCGGTGCCCGGGGCGGCGGTCCGCGGCGCGACGTTGACGACCGCCCTGATGAACAGCGCCGACACGGCGAAGCTCAGGGCGTCGAGGGCGAGCGTGCCGGCCGGGCGGAACAGCGCGATGAGGCCGCCCGCCACGGCGTTGCCGACGATGCGGACTACGGTCTCCGCCCCGTAGAGGGCGCTGTTGGCCTGGGTCAGGCCCTCCTTCCCGACGATGTCGGGGACGAAGCCGTAGACGCCCGCGTCGAAGAACAGGGCGAGGCCGGCGGACAGGAACGCCACCAGCATGACGTGCCATGCCGTCAGCGCCCCCAGGGCCCAGGCCAGGGGCACGGTGGCGAGGCAGAGGGCGTTGAGCCAGTCGGTGGCGATCATCAGGGTGCGGCGGTCCACGCGGTCCGCGACGGCGCCCGCGATCAGGCCGAAGGCCAGGTAGGGCAGCGTTCCGGCGGCCGCGACCAGGGAGACCAGCAGCGGCGACCCGCTCTCCTGGAAGACCAGGACGGGGAGCGCCACGGTGGTGATGGCGGACCCGAGGCCGGAAACGGCGCGGGAGAGCCAGAAGTTGCGGAACCCCTCGATGCGGCGGAGGGGGATCGCCTGCGCGGTTGACATCTCGTGATCGGTTTCCGTTCCTTCGGTGACGGTGACGGTGAGTGGTGCTGGCGGCGGCGCGGCGCGGCCCGGGCGGCGGGTGATCTCCTCGCGCCGGGGCGAATTCTGACGGCCCGACATTTCGCGCCGGGCGTCGCCGGTCCGGTGTGCCGCGGTGCCGCCGCGGTGGGGCGGGCGGCCGAAAGAAACGGTCGACACCCGGACCCGGGCCGGTGGCCGGGTGGGTGTCGACCGGAGCCGAGGGGGGTCTTCGCGGGGCCCGGGAGGGCGGGTTGTGCTTGCCGGGCCGCTCGTTGTCGGCGGACACGGGGGGTGCCGGCGTTCGGGCGGGCCGACGGTGACGTCTCCACAGCGCGGTGTCTCGGGCGGCCGGTTCGGAAATCACGAAACATTCGGCACTGTAACAGTTCGTTGCGCTCATGACACCCGTGTGCGGCGCATCGCGGATCTCCACGCGGCGCGGGCCGCGGGGGAGTGCGGCGAGCTCCGGAGCGGTCGGGGGCGGGACGTCGCACAGTGGCGTGAGTCACGCTGGAATCGGGCGATTTCGGCTGTTCTGTCTGGATGTTGTCCGTTGATTGGTGGGATTGCCTCCGGGCCGGAGGTCGGTGATCGTGTCGGGCCTAAATATGATCGGAAGCCACGATCGTCGGTTAGTGGTGACGGTCGTATGTGCAACCTGGGAACGGTCCGGACCGTCTCTCTGTGTGCGGTGCGCCGGATCGTCAGGGGCGTCGCTTCCGTCGGTGAAAGGTACGCGCATGTCAGGTCGGAGGGGCGAGAGCCCGGCTCGGGGCGAAGGCGTGCCCGCGACGGAAGACGCCGCGGGCTCCGTGCCCTCCCCGCGTGCCGGCGGCCGGGCGGAGGCCCGTCGCGCCGCCCAGGGCAAGGGCGGACGCGGCGGTGGCGGCGGCGGGAAGGCGGAGGCCGCGTCGGCGGGTGGTGGCCGGGCCGCCGCCCGCAAGAGCGCCAAGCCCAAGAAGAACGTGAAGAAGATCGTCGCCTGGTCGACGGCGGGCGTGCTGGTGGTCATCGCCGGCGTCGGCGGCGCGATCTACCTCAAGCTGAACGCCAACATCAAGTCCTTCGACGCCGACGCGATAGCCCGCAACCGCCCTCCGGAGGCGAAGGCCGACGCGGACGGCAACAAGCCGGTCAACATCCTGCTGATCGGTTCGGACAGCCGCGGCAAGAACAACGCGGACCTCGGCGGCGGCGAGGACGGCGGCGCCCGTTCGGACACCACGATCCTGTTGCACGTCTACGCCGATCACAAGCACGCCGTGGGGATCTCGATACCGCGCAACGCCAAGGTCGAGCTGCCGTCCTGCAAGCTGCCCAACGGCAAGTGGACCAAGGGCGGCAACACCGATCTGTTCAACGCCGCGTTCTCGATGGGCGGCAGCGACGACGGCAACCCGGCCTGCACCCAGAACACGGTGGAGAAGCTCACCGGCATCCGCGTCGACCACACCCTCGTGGTCGACTTCAACGGCTTCGCCTCGATGACCTCGGCCGTCAACGGCGTGGACATCTGCCTGCCGAAGCCGATCTACGAGGGTGACATCAACCCCAAGCTGAAGAAGAAGGGCGACCTCGTCCTTCCGCAGGGCAAGCAGACCGTGGAGGGCCAGAAGGCGCTCGACTACGTCCGGCTGCGGCACGGCATCGGCGACGGCTCGGACATCGGCCGGATGAAGCGCCAGCAGGCGTTCCTCGGTTCGCTCGCCAGCAAGATCAAGAAGGATGGGATGAACCCCACCACCCTTCTGCCGCTGGCCGACGCGGCGACCAAGTCCCTGGTCGTCGACCCCGGCCTGGACTCCGCCGACAAGCTGCTCTCCTTCGGCCTGTCGCTGAAGAACATCGACATGCACGACCTCAAGTTCGTGACGGTCCCGTGGCGTTACCGCACCCAGGACCAGGACCTCGACCTGGTCCAGGCGGACGCCGGCAAGCTCTGGGAGACCCTCAAGGCCGACCAGACCATCGACGGCCAGAACGCCACCGGCCAGCAGCCGGACGCCCCGGCCGACGGCACCAGCCCGGCCCCGCAGCAGCCCGCGCCGCCCACCACCCCGGCCGCCCCGGCCGCGGACACCGCCAACTCGGCGATCAGGGTGGCGGTCTACAACGGAACGAGCGTCAACGGCCTGGCCGGCAAGGCGACCGAGCAGTTGAAGGGCGCCAAGTTCGCCGCCAGCACGGCGGGCCAGGCGGCGAGCACCAAGTACAAGACCACCACGATCGAGTACGGATCCGGGCAGAAGGCGAACGCCGAGAAGGTCGCCGCGCTGTTCCCGGGCGCCGGCCTGGAGCCCAGCAGCGCCCGGGGCATCTCGGTGATCGCCGGCCAGGACTTCGCCGCCGCGATGGGGATGGCCACCGGCGCCCCGGCCGGCGGCGGCGCGACGGCCGCCACCCCGGGCGTCCCGGCGCCCCCGCAGCCGCTGCCGACCACCATCACCAACGACGCCCGTTCCGCGGACGACGACATCTGCGCGAACACCAGCTACGGCAGCGGCGGCTGACCGAACCCACCGGGTACCACGGGGACGACCCCCGGGCCGGCGTCCTCCGGGGCGCGCGGGCCCGGGGGTCGTGCCATGGTGGGCCTGGGGCCGTACGTCCCGGGGGCCGAACTCCCCCGGGCGGGGACCCAGCGGTCACCGCGAAAGGCGGACCCATGCTCGAGATCGCCCTCCAGTTCGACATCGCCGCGCCCCGGGCCGTGGTGCTCGCCGCGCTCACCACGCACGACGGGCTGACCTCCTGGTGGACCACCGGCGTGGACCGGGACGGCGACGTCCTGCTGTTCGACTTCCCCGACGTCCCCGAGCCGTTCCGGCTGCGGGTGGAGCGGGCCGACCCGGACCGGGTGGTGTGGACCAACGCCGGTTCCTTCCCGCCGCACTGGGCCGGCACCTGGATCAGCTGGGACCTGGCCGAGCCGCCCGCGGTCCCCGGCGTCCACGCGGCCCCCGGTGTCCCGTCGGCGGCCCCCGACCGGTCGGCGGCCCCTGAGGCCCCCGAGGCCCCCGCCGCCCCGGACCGGCCCGCCGCGTCCGGGCACACCCGGCTGCTGTTCCGGCACGGCGGCTGGCAGCCGGGCAGCGAGGAGGGCGTCCCGGCGGTGGCCGGCACCTGGGCCGAACTGCTGGTCCGGCTCAAGGACTACGCGCAGAGCGGCAAGGTGCAGCCCTACTTCGTCACCGCCCACCGCCACGACGCCCCGTGAGCACTCCGTGAGCACCCCGTGGGCGCCCGGTGACGGCCCGGCGGCCGGTCGCCCGCCAGGGCGCCGTCCGGTGGCGGGATCGCGGCGGCGGGCCGATGGTGGCGGTGTACCGCCGTCGTCCGGGCCGGGCCGAACCCCAGCCCGGCCCGGCC
>NZ_JBHXTL010000165.1:0-17820 GCF_042677365.1 Kitasatospora sp. NPDC127116 | reverse complement strand
GCACCGCCCAGACCGTCGCCCTGACCGCCTCCGGCCTGCCGTCCGGCGTCACCGCGAGCTTCAACCCCTCCTCGGTCCAGGCCGGCTCCTCCGCCGCCCTCACCCTGAACGCCTCCGCGACGGCCGTGGCCGGGAGCTACCAGATCACCGTCACCGGCACCGCCGGCACCACCACCCACACCGCCCAGTACAGCCTCACCGTCGGCGGCGGGGGCAACCCCGGCGGTCCCGCGCCCGACATCGACGTCGCCAAGATCCAGGCCCACCTGTCCCAGCTGAACAGCATCGCGAGCCAGAACGGCGGCCACCGCCGGGCGGGCAGCGCCGGGCACAGCCAGTCGCTGGCGTACATCAAGGGCAAGCTCCAGGCGGCCGGTTACAGCGTCACCGAGCAGACCTGCACCTCCTGCACCTACCAGTCCAACAACCTGATCGCCGACTGGCCCGGCGGCCCGGCCGACCAGGTCACCATGTTCGGCGCCCACCTGGACAGCGTCTCGGCCGGCCCCGGCATCAACGACAACGGCTCCGGCTCGGCCACCCTGCTGGAGAACGCGCTCGTGCTCGCCCAGCAGAACCCCGGCCTGACCCGGCACGTGCGGTTCGCCTGGTGGACCGGTGAGGAGCAGGGCCTGCAGGGCTCGCAGTCCTACGTCGGCCAGCTGGGCTCCGCCCAGCGCTCCGCGATCAAGGCGTACTACAACTTCGACATGATCGCCTCGACCAACGCCGGCTACTTCATCAACAACATCAACTCCGCGGCCTCCGCACCGATGAAGGCCTACTGGGACTCGCTGAACCTCAAGCCGGAGGAGAACGTCGAGGGCCAGGGCCGCTCGGACGACTACTCCTTCCAGCAGGCCGGCATCCCGACCTCCGGCTACGCGGCCGGCGCCAGCGACACCAAGACCTCGGCGCAGGCGGCCAAGTGGGGCGGCACGGCGGGCCGGTCCTACGACTCCTGCTACCACTCCTCCTGCGACACCACCGCCAACATCGACGCGACGGTGCTGAACCGCAGCGCCGACGGCGTGGCGTACACCATCTGGAAGACCTCGGTCGGCGGCACCACGCCCACCAACGACTTCTCCGTCTCGGTGAACCCCACCACCGCCACCGTCAAGCCCGGTGAGACCACCACCGCGACGGTCGCCACCTCGACCACCTCCGGCTCGGCCCAGACGGTCAACCTGACCGCCTCGGGCGCACCGACCGGCGTGACGGTCTCCTTCAACCCGTCCTCGGTGCAGTCCGGCGGCTCGGCGACGCTCACCGTCGCCACCTCCGCCTCGACCCCCACCGGCACCTACAACATCACCCTGACCGGGACCGGCTCGGCCACCCACAGCACCAGCTTCTCCCTGGTGGTGGGCAGCGACTCGCCCAACCCCGGCGGCACCTGGACCGCCGGCACCACCTACCAGGCCGGCGACATCGTGACCTACAACGGCGTCAGCTACCGCTGCCTCCAGGGCCACACCGCCCAGGTCGGCTGGGAGCCGCCGATCGTGCCCGCCCTCTGGCAGCAGGTGTGACCGGGACGCCCTGACACCCGGTGAAGCCGCTGCGCCGCGGTCCGTCGAGGGGGACGGACCGCGGCGCAGCCGTGCGCCCGGGCCGCCGGGGTCCCGGCCCGGGCCGTCTCAGCCCGGGTGGAAGGCGACCCGGACGGTCTCGTTGAAGGGGACGATCAGGCCGCTGCCCGTCTCCCAGGTCCAGGTGCGCGGAATCAGGAACATCCGGCCGCCGGAGTGGGCCAGCAGGCGCAGGCCCTCGTAGCGGTAGCGGAACCGCTCCCCCGGCTCCACGCCCGGCAGCGCCGTCTCCCGCACCCCCGACCATCCCAGGTGGAGGTGCTCCGGGGTGTCCAGGACCACCGCCGGACGCCGGTAGAGGTGCCGGGCCAGCTGCTCCGCGTCGGCCGTGCCCTTCTGCTGGGCGTAGCCGCCGACCGCCCAGAACGCGCAGAGCACGACGATCGCCACGCTGATCCCCAGCGCCGCCCGCTCACCGGTCAGCGGGTACGGCGCGCCGGTGCCGCGCACGTACAGCAGCCGGGCCAGGACCGCGAGCAGCAGTCCGCCGCCGATCAGCAGCGGGGTGCCCATCGGGCCGGCGTCGAACACCTCGAAGCCGGCCAGGAAGCCGAGCAGCAGCAGCGGGACGACCAGTACGGCGACGGCCGAACAGGCCCGTCGCACCGTCCGGGCGCCGACCGTGCCGGCCTCGGCGGCCCTGGTCGCGACGTGGTAGCCGAGCGCGCCGACCAGCGCCCCGCACAGGGCGACCCCGGCCGGCACGTAGAGCGCGGGGGAACTGCGGAGCAGCAGGTCCTGGGTGGCGAAGCCGATCATGCCGGCGTCGATGCCGAAGTAGCCGTAGAGCGAACTGGTGTAGGCGTAGCCGAAGAAGAAGAGCAGCGCGGTGAGGAGGGTGGTCGGGGCGACCCAGGTGGCGAGCTTGGCGATCCAGTCCGACCAGGAGCGCGGGGACGGCCGCTCCGGCTCTCCCGGGGGTGCCTCCTCGGCAGGGCTCAGGGGGTGCTCCCGGAGCCGGTGGGGGCACCGGTGTACGGGCTCGACCCGCCGGTGGGGGTCGAGCCGTTGGTCCCGCCATAGCTGGGGGTCCCGCCGTTGCCGGTGGTGGCCCCGTCGTCGGGGCTGATGACCTCCACCGAACCCACGGCCTCGATCCGCTTGGTGGAGTCGTCGGCCGTCACCGTGAGGCAGATGTTCCGGCTCTTGGTGCCGGGCTTCCACGGCGGGAGCCGGAACTCGACCCGCTCGGTCTGCCCGTTGGTCACCTGGACCTGCTGCGAGGCGGGGGTGGCGTACTCCGTGCTGCCGCAGTCGGACACCTTGCTGATCACGGCCGTGAAGCCGGTCGTGGTGCTCGACGGGAAGGACAGGCTGATCCGGGCGGTGCGGTCGCTGCCCTGGACGTTCGCCGAGGGCTCGCCGGCGTTCCGGAAGCCGCCCTGGTCCCCCTCGTCCTTGGTCCGCTGGTCGTCCGGCTGCCCCGAGGCGCTGTTCTGGCCGGTCTGCCCGGCCTGGGGGGCACCGGCCGACCCGGAGCCGCCACCGCCGCCGCAGGCCGCGAGGGCCGGGAGGAGCAGGGCCGTCGCCAGCCACCGGGCCGCTCGGCGGGTCCGGCCGCCTCCGAAGTGCCGGGTCCCGGGCATGCGTTCTCCCATCCGCGCAACGAGCAGGGGCCGGTCGGCCCGGTCGCACGCTAGCCGTGCGCGGACGTCCCGGCGGGCCCCCGCGCCGCCCCGGGCCGGGGCCGCCACCCGTTCGGCGCAACCCGGGCGGGCCCGCCCTGGCATAGAGTCGGGCCGCAACGGACGCACCGTCAGCCGAACGGAAGGACCCGCCCCGTGAGCACGGACACCCGCCCGGTACCGGAGCTGGCCGCCGAGGCCGTCGAGCAGTGGCGGGCCGAGGAGGCCGAGCTCGTCGAGCTGCTGGCCCGGACGCGGCGCGGCGTCGGCGGCATCGCCGCGTTCCGGCTCGGCCCGACGCCGACCGTCCTGGTCACCGACCCGGCCGCCGTGCAGCACGTCCTGGGCCACCACCCGGACCGGTACGTCAAGCGCTCGCACCGCGCCCGGATGCTGGTCGGGGACGGCGTGCTGTCCGCCGCCGGCGACGCCTGGAAGCGTCAACGGCGGCTGCTGCAGTCCCAGTTCACCGGCACCGGGATGCGCCGCTACGAACACCGGATCGCCGCGGCGGCGCGCCGCACCGCCGAGCGCTGGGAGGGGTACCGGCGCACCGGGGAGACCTTCGACGTCGGCGAGGAGATGCGCGGCTTCGCCCTGGACACCGTCTGGCGGGCGCTCACCGGGCAGCCGCTGGACGACCGGACCGACGGCGAACTCCGGGCGGTGGAACGGGTGGTGGCCGCCATGCCGACGCTGCCGACCAACGCGGCGGACGCCCGGGACGCGGTCGCCGCGGACCTCGCCCGGATCGACGCGGTGGCGCACGCGGCGATCGACGCGGCCCGCTCGGCCGACCCGGCCGAGGAACCCGGGGTGCTGCGGATGCTGGTCGAGGCGGGCGAGCGGCACCCCGAGTACACCGACCGGCTGATCCGGGACGAGCTGGTCACCCTGCTCGTCGCCGGCCACGAGACCACGGCCACCACGCTCACCTGGCTCTTCCTGCTGCTCGACCGCCACCCCGAGGCCCGGGCGGCCGATCCGCAGGCGCTGGTGAGCGAGACGCTGCGGCTCTACCCCTCCGCCTGGCTCCTCCCCCGGCACGCCCTGGAGGACGACGTCATCGCCGGGCACCGCATCGCCGCCGGGACGGACGTGCTGGTCTGCCCGTACCTCACCCACCGGGACCCGGAACTGTGGCCCGACCCGGAGCGCTTCGACCCCGCCCGCTTCGCCACCGACGCCGACCGGCCCGGGCAGCTCGGCGCCTACTTCCCGTTCGGCCTCGGCGCCCGCGCCTGCCTGGGCACCCGGTTCGCGCTGCGCGAGACCACGGCGCTGCTGGAACTCCTGCTGCCGATGGGGCCGTTGATGTTCCGTTCGCGGCCGGCGGGGGCGGCGTACAGCATCACCGTACGGCCGGACGGGCCGACGCCGGCGGTGCTGGGCTGAGGCCTCCTACGGCGCGGAGCCGTCCGGCAGCCCGGGCAGGAAGCCGTCGGCGAGCTCCTCGCCCGCCAGGGCGGCGTCCACCCGGGCGCTGATGTGGGCCCGGGTGGTCGGGCAGTCGAGCGGGCGGTCCCGGCTGCACAGCAGCATGTGGGTGAGGACGGCCGCGGCGTGCTCCAGCCGGCGGGCGCGGGCGAGCATCCCGTCCCGCTGGGCGTGCAGCAGCGCCCTGCGCTCGGCCGCCTGCTCGCTGGCCAGTACGGCGGCGGTCCCGCCGACCGGGATCATCCCGTCCACGTGCCAGAGTTGGACCAGGGCGAGGCGTTCCAGCGCCTCCCGGTCGTAGTAGCGGACCCGGCCTCGGCGCGCGGCGGGGGCCACCAGGCCGCACTCCTCGTAGTAGCGCAGGGCCGGCACCGAGAGGCCGAAGGCCGTCGCGACCTCGGTGATCGAGTGGAGCTCCGCCATCTGCCGCCTCCTCCGTCGGGGGTGGGCCCCGACCGAATCATGCCCGGACCGGATCGCGTTCGGGCCGGGTCGTGTTCGGACCGGATCGTGTTCGGGCCGGGTTGCGCTCAAGTGCGCTTGAGCGAGAAAGCTTAGGCAAGCCTAACCTCTTGCCGAAGCGAAGGGCCCTCCCCTCATGCCGCCCACCGATGCGCCCGCCACCACCGCGCCGGCCACCGCCGTACCCGCGCCCGCCGTACCCGCGCCCGGCACACCCCGGGCCTCCGGAGCCCTGCTCGTGCTCGGCTTCGTCCTGCTCAGCCTCAACACCCGGGTCGCGTTCGGGCAGATCGGGCCGCTCGCGCCGGTCGCCGGGTGGGGACCGGGCACCGTGACGCTGCTCGCGCTGCTGCCGCCGCTGTGCATGGGCCTGTTCGCCCCGCTCGGCGCCCTGGCCCGGCGGCGGCTCGGCGAGGAGCGCGGACTGTTCTGGGCGAGCGTGCTGCTGCTGGTCGGAGCGGCGCTGCGGACGGCGGGCCTGCCCGGGCTGTACACGGGCACGGTGCTGGTCGCGGTCGCGGTGGCGGTGGTGAACGTGCTGATCCCGGTGTTCGTCCGGGCCCGCTTCGCACCCCGGCGGATCGGCACCATGACGGGCGTCTACGCGCTGTCCATGGGCGCCGGTTCGGCGGTCGTCGCCGCGCTGGTCGCGCCGGTCGCGGACGCCTGGTCCTGGCAGGCCGCGATCGCGATCGCCGTCGTCCCGGCGGCCCTGGCGGCGGCCGGCCTGGTGCCGCAGCTGCGGGTCGCACGGGAGCTGCTGGCCGCACCGGAGCCGGCCGGGCCCGCCGCACCCGTCGGACGCCGACGGGTCGGGCGGACGGCGCTCGGCTGGAGCCTGACGGCCTTCTTCGGCGTCCAGACCCTGGTCTTCTACGCGACGCTGGCCTGGCTGCCCACCCTCCTGGTCGACGCGGGACTGAGCAGGACCGCCGCCGGCACCGACCAGGCCGTGCTGATCCTCGGCCTCGCCGTCGGCGGGTTCCTCGCCCCGACCCTGGCCGCCGCCCGGACCGACCAACGGCCGCACATCGTGGGCGTGGTGGCCGTCTGCGTCCTCGGTCTGCTCGGCCTGGTGCTCGCCCCGGCCGGTGGCGCCCCGCTCTGGGCCGCCGTCCTCGGCATCGGCATGGGCGGCGGACAGGCGCTCGCCGCCGTCCTGTTCGCCCGCCGGGGCACCGACCCGGAACACGTCGCCGCGCTCTCCACCATGGCCCAGACCTGGGGCTACCTGCTCGCCGCCACCGGCCCCGCGCTCGCGTCGGCGCTGCGCACCGCGAGCGGCACGTGGACCGCACCGTTGCTCGCGATGGCCGGCCTGCTGGTGACCGGCTGCGTCCTCGGACTGCGGGCGGGACGGGCTGTCACAAACCCGCGCCGGGATCCGTCGGACAGGTGACCGCACGGTCCACCCACCCGCTCGGAAGAAGAGGAACGCCACCATGAACACCCGCCCGATCACCGCCGAGGTCCCGCTGCGCCCGCGCATGGCCCAGGACCCGGTGGAGCTCGTCCCCGAGATCTCCGAGGTCTCGGCCGCGCTGTTCAAGGCCACCGGCAACGGGTCCGTCCCCCGGAGCACCATCAGCCTGGTCCAGCTGCGGGCCGGCCAGCTCGCCGGCAGCACCTACCTGACCGTCCTGCACACCGGATTCCTCCGCGCGGCCGGCGAGTCCGAGGAGCGGATCGCCTCGGTCGCCGGCTGGCCGGACTCGCCCTGGTTCACCGCCCCCGAGCGCGCGGCGCTCGCCCTGGTCGAGGCCGTCCTCCGGCCCAGCCCGCACGGCGAGCGGGTGTCGGACGCGCTGTACGCCGAGGTCGCCGGGCACTACGACGACAAGGCGCTGACCACGCTCATGCTCGCCATCGGCCAGGTCAACTTCTTCACCGCCATCGCCCTGGTCGCCAAGCCCGTCCCCGGCCGGTCCTTCACCGACCCCTGGGCCTGACCGGCTTGCACCCCTGCGGCCCGCCCGGCCGATCACCGGGCGGGCCGTTCCGGTCGACCGATCACCCGTCCCGGCATAGGCTGATCCGCGCCCGAACGGACTTTCGCCCGGTCGGGCCGAGGCGGGCCGACACACCGGAGGGGGCGTGCCCGCAGCACACGAAGGATCACAGGGGGGACGGCGCCATGTCCGGGGAGCGGAAGAACGACCAGCACGACGAGTACGACCGACATGACCAGTACGACGAGGACGACGGACACAGCGGGCACAGCGGGCACAGCGGGCAAAGCGGGCACGCCGGAGTCCACGGGCACGACGGGCTTCACGGGCACGACGGGCTCCAGCCGCAGGACGGCTACGGCGCCCACCGGGAGTACGACGAACTCGCCGACGACGACGTCCGGTACGAGCCGTTCGACGAGGACGAGGAGCAGGACGGCGGCGGGGCCCCGCGCGGATCGACCGCGCGCCGGGTCGTGATGGTGGCGGCCGGCGGGGTCTTCGCCGCCCTGCTGGCGGTCGGCGGCTACGGCGCCTACAACGTGCTGAACGCCGTGACGGACAACGGCCCGTCCGGCGGCCACCAGGGCCCCGGCGCCGTGTCGAAGGCCCCGCAGGACCCGCCGACCGCCGAGCAGGCCGAGGCGGCGGCCAAGGAGTTCCTGGCCGCCTGGAGCCGCGGCGACATCGCGGCCGCCGCCGGTCTGACCGACCGGCCGGAGACCGCCCGCGCCGCGCTGACCGCCTTCCAGGAGCAGGTGGGCCCCCGCTCGCTCGCCCTGACCGGGACGGGCCGCTCCCAGGCCGACTCCCCGAGCGAACCGGCCCTGGGCTTCCGGGTGAAGGCGGAGTTCGAGGGCACCCCGGACGCCTGGGAGTACGACGGCGTGCTGAGCGTCGTCCGCTCCCAGGACGGCCGGCCCGTGGTGCGCTGGAAGCCGTCCGTGATCCACCCGCAGCTCGCCCAGGGCGGGACCATCGCGGTGAAGGCACTGCCCAACGCCGTCTCCAAGCCCACCGACCGCAAGGGCCGGCCGCTCGACACCTTCCCGTCGCTGCGCGCCGTCCTCCCCCAGATCGCCCCGCCGGACGGCGCCGCGACCGTCACCGGCCGGGCCGTGGTGCTCTCGGGCCCGGGCGGCGGCGGCGAGCCGGAGCAGCTGTTCGTGCTGACCCCGCCGAGCGCCCCTCAGGTCAAGCTCACCCTGGACGCCGACCTGCAGCAGGTGGCCGAGGAGGCGGTCAAGCAGCAGTCGGCGAACGGCAATCCGGCCTCCCTGGTGGCCGTCCAGCCGAGCACCGGGAACATCCTGGCGATGGCGTACGCCCCGCAGGGCGGCTTCAACCGCGCGATCGCGGGCGGCCAGGCGCCCGGCTCGACGATGAAGGTGATCACCGCGGCCGCCCTGCTGGAGGCCGGGGTCGGCCCGGACACCGCGGTGCCCTGCAAGGCCACCACCTACTCGCCGCGCGCCTGGCACAACGACGAGCCCGGCGACTTCCCGTCCTACACGCTCGCCGACGACTTCTCCCACTCCTGCAACACCGGCTTCATCGACAAGGGACTGGAGAAGCTCCAGCCCGGCACCCTGGGCGCGGTGGCCCGCGACCAGTTCGGCCTCGGGCTGGAGTGGCACATCGGCGTCCCGAGCCGGGACGCCACCGTCCCGGCGCCCGGCAACAAGGACGAGGCCGCGGCCTCGTACATCGGCCAGGGCCGGATCCAGGCCAACTCGCTGGCGATGGCCTCGGTCGCCGCCACCGTGCAGAGCGGGACGTTCCGCCAGCCCGTGCTGCGCGAGGACGCCAAACGGGCGACGGCACCCGGCAAGCTCCCGGCCGACGTCGCCAGGGACCTGCGCGCCATGATGGCGAAGACCGCCACCCAGGGCACCGCCCGTACCCCGATGGCCGGCCTGTCCGGCCAGATCGGTGCCAAGACCGGCACCGTCGAGGCCGGCGGCCAGGCCAACAACAGCTGGTTCATCGCCTACCGCGGCGACCTCGCCGTCGCCGCCGAGGTCGAGGGCGGCGGGCACGGCTTCAGCGCGGCGGGCGTGGCCGCGGCCCAGGTGCTGAAGGCGGGCGGCAAGGGCTGAGCCGACCGCCCCCGGCCGCCGGCCGGGGCGGCACGGCCGGCGCGCACCGCCCGCGTGCGCGCCGGGGCGCGTGCGCGGGGGTGGATTGGAGCAAGTGCTGTGGCGCGGAACGTTGTTCAGGCGGTGCCTTCGCCGTGGATCAGGCGGAGGTCCGGCACGCCGGGGAACGGAGGGGTGTGCTCCGCCTCCCGTTCGGCGATCAGGTCGGCCAGCATCCGGGCGCCCATCGCGCGGAACCCGGCCTTGCGCTCCTCGTCGGCCTCCTCCTCGCCCGGATAGAGGATGGCGTGGACGGCCCCGTGCTCGTCGTCCCAGGTGTAGCTGCGGTACGGCGGCGGGCCGGGCTCGCCCGTCCCTTCGGCTTCGCCCGTCCCTCCGGTCTCGCACGTCGTTCCGGTCTCGTCCGTCATGGGAACCTCCGGTGGTCTTCCTCGGGTGGTCTTCCGGTATGGGCAACGATGCGGGAGCAAAAAGGGCCCGGCCCCGCCGCGGCCGTCCGCCGTGCGCCGTGCGGGCGGGGCGGGGCGCGGCGGTGCGGGACGCGGCGGGCACACGCGGGCACGCACGGCCGCCGGTGAATCCGGACAGCTTCCGCGGGGCCAACTTCCGTATGCCGACCGTCCACTTAACGGCACGTCAGCGCTTGATAGCGTCGACCGGGACGCCGCGTCACCACGGCGCCGCACCTCCCACGAAACGAGAGAGCGCCACATGGCCCCCAGGACGATCCGCCGAGCCGTCATCCCCGCCGCCGGCCTCGGCTCCCGCCTCCTGCCGCTCACCAAGGCCACGCCGAAGGAGATGCTGCCCGTCGGCGACAAGCCGGTCATCGAGCACACCGTGCGCGAGCTGATCGAGAGCGGCATCACCGACATCACCATCGTCGTGAACGGCGACAAGGGCCTGATCCAGGAGCACTTCCGCCCCAACCCCGTCCTGGTCGAGCAGTTGCGCCGGGACGGCAAGGCGGCCTTCGCGGCGGCGGTCGAGGAGGTCGGCGAGCTGTCCCGCAAGGGCCACATCAGCTACCTCTACCAGCACGGCCCGTACGGCAACGGCACCCCGGTGCTCAACGCCGCCCGGCACTTCGGCGACGAGCCCTGCCTGGTGCTCTGGCCCGACGACGTCTTCGTGGCCGAGGTCCCCCGCGCGCAGCAGCTGATCCGGGCGTACGAGCAGACCAACGCGCCGGTGCTCGCGCTGATGCCGATGGCTCCCGAGGACTCCTACCGCTACGGCGTGCCGGTGGTGAAGGAGGACCTCGGCGGCGGCTCGCTGCGGATCACCGGTCTGGTCGAGAAGCCGAAGCCGGCCGACGCGCCCTCCTCGTACGCGGCGATCGGCGGCTACGTCATCACCCCCGGCATCGTCGACGAGCTGCGCGAACTGACGCTCCGCTGGCACGAGAAGCCCGAGGACGAGGTCTACCTGACCGACGCCATCAACGCCTACGCGGCGCGGCGCGCGGTCTACGGGCAGGTCATCGCCGGCACCTGGTACGACACCGGCAACCCCGCCGCCTACCTGCGCGCCCAGTTCGCCGCGGCGCTCGCCAACCCCGAGTACGGCCCCGATCTGCGCCGGCTCGCCGCGGAGCTCTCCCCGGCCGTCGCCGGCTAGGCGGTACCGCCCGCGCCCGGCGGGGCCCCTCCCACCGGCCGGTGGGCGGAGCCCCGCCGGCCGGCGGTCCGGCAGGTCAGTAGTCCGGCAGGTCGAAGTCGAGCGCCGCCCGGAAGGCCGCCTCCAGCTTCGGATCGGACTGCCCGAGGTTCGTGACGGCCTCGGACCGGGCCTTCCGGTCCCCGGTCACGTCGAGGATCGCCTGGTTGGCGGCCACGTGGTCGCGCAGCCGCCGCTCGTACGCGGGGTAGGCCGCGCGGTGGTCGCCGTCGGCCGCGCGCAGTTCGCCAGCCAGGACGTAGGCGGCGGTCAGCGCCACGCTGGTGCCCTGGCCGGTGGCCGGGGAGCAGCAGTAGCCGGCGTCGCCGAGCAGGACGACGCGGTCGTTGGACCAGCGGTCCATCCGGATCTGGGCGACGACGTCGTAGTGGAAGGCGTCGGACTCCCGCATCGCCTCCAGGAAGCGCGGCAGCTCCCAGCGCGCGTGGGCGGAGCGCTCGGCCACCAACTGCCGCTGGCGGGCCGGGTCGCGCGGGAGCATGTCGTCGATCGGCTCGTCGCTGTGGAAGCCGACGAAGACGCGCAGTTCGCTGTTGCCGCGGACGGTCATCGCCATGCAGAACCAGTTCGGGTCGTCGCCGTCCCGGTGGGCGATCTCCCAGCGGTCGAGACCGAGGTGGTTGGGCGCGCTCCAGCCGGCGACGTAGGTGTTGATGGGGTGGAGGTAGTCCGCCTCGGGGCCGAAGACGAGGCGCCGGGTGTTCGAGTGCAGGCCGTCGGCGCCGACGACCAGGTCGAAGGAGCGCTCGGTGCCGCCGCGGAACCGGACGTCGACGCCTTCCGGGTGCTGCGCCAGGGTGGCGATCGAGTCGTCGAAGCGGTACTCGACGCCGGGCCCGGCGGTCCCGGCGGTCCCGTCACCCGCGGCGGTCCCGTCACCCGCGGCGCCACCGTCCGCTCCGGCGATCAGCTCGGCGAGTTCGTCGCGCAGGATCTCCACGTCCGGGCCGCCGATCGGCCCGCCGGTGGCCGTCCACTCGGTGGTGCTGCGCAGCTCGCGGCCGTCCGCGTCGACCACGGACATCCCGCGCAGCCCGGTCCGGCGGGCCCGGACCTCCTCCAGCAGCCCCATCCGCTCGACCACCGTCAGGGCGGCGCCGCGGATGTCCACCGCCTGCCCGCCGCCGCGCAGCGAGGGGGCCCGCTCCACGACCGTGACGTGGAAGCCGTAGCGGTTCAGCCAGTGGGCGAGCGCGGTGCCGGCGATCCCGGCGCCGGAGACCAGGACCGAGGTGGGGCGGGTGCCGGAGTGCGGCCGGATGCTGTTGGACATGGTGACCTCCCGTGGGTTGCTCCGTTTCAACACCAGCGTGGGCCGGGGCACTTGCACCGCGCGGACAGGACGCGGACGCGGCGCTGTCACCGCTGACAGGACACCGGCGGCGCGCTGACAGGACGGCGCCCGCTCAAGCCTCGGCGGGGCGCCGTGACCGATCGGTGGACGGTGTGTCATGAATCTGCAACAGCGCCCCCACCAGGCCCGATACGAATTGCCCGGGCACCGGACGGCCCGTATGGTGCTCGGACGCCGTCGCGCGGACGGCTCGGGGGACGCACGAGGGGGAACCATGGCGCAGGGGTCGGGGTACGCGATCCAGGCCGGCGGGGCCGAGGGCCAGGCGAAGGCGCTGGACAAGGCGTCCGGGGACGAGGGCACGATCGGGACGGCGATCAGCGATCCGGTGTGCTACACCGCTGACGTGTTCGGGGGTGAGGACGTCGATCCGGCGTACCAGAACTTCAGCAGCTCCTGGCAGGCGCAGAGCGCGACGATCAAGAGCGCGCTGAGCGAGCTGGCGGGCAAGGTCCGCGGTTCCTCGGCCGGCTACCAGTCGGCCGACGGCGCCGTGGTGAAGGACCTCGTGGCGGCCTCGGGCAGCGGCGGGTACCGGCCCTTCGGCTGAGTCCGGCACACGGGCCGCGGCCGAACACGCGGCTGTACGCGTGTCCGCACGCGCGGCTGTACGCGTGTCCGCACGCGCGGCTGTACGCGCAGCCCGGCGGCCGACGAGGAGCCGACGGGCAGCGGCAGGAACCACACCACGGGCAACGGGAACGGGGCGAACGAGCCGCCATGGCAGGCGAATCCACCACGCAGCGCTGCAAGGCGCTGAGCGACCGGTTGAAGGACGTCCGCGAGGCGGACAGCAAGAACGGGCTGATCTCCGCGATCAAGGGAGCCCTCGCGGTCCACGCGCCGGTCGGGGACCCGGGCACCATCGAGGCCACCGGCAACCGCTACAAGAACGCGGCCGCCGACTCGAACCAGCTCCACCAGGACGTCCTGGCGGTCGCCACCGCCGGGCTGCCGGACGTCTGGACCGGTTCCACGGGGGCGAAGGCCGCCGAGGTGGTGGCCGCCGCGGCCCGCGCCGTCGACGAGCAGACCAGCGCGCTCCACAACGGCGGGATAGCCCTGCTCCGCCTCGCGGACGCGCTGCGCAACGCCCAGGGCCAGGACAGCGCCGCGCGGTCCGCGCTCCAGCAGGTGCTGGGCTCGCTGGGCAGTGAGGACGGCTGGTTCGACGACTGGTTCGAGGGCGACGACGAGGAGGCGGCGCGCAAGAAGGCGCAGCAGGCCGCCGTGCCCCAGGTCGACGCGATGCTGAGCGCCGCCAAGCGCGCCGACGAGGCCGCCCGTGCGGCGGCCCGCGACCTGAACAAGCTGGCCTCCGAGGCCCGCGCGGGCAAGATGAAGACCGGCGCGGTCACCGCCGCCGACAAGCTCGTGCTGGCCGAGACCTCCGGTCCGGACGGTCCGACCGAGCTGAACGAGCTGTTGACCGCCAACGACATGAAGCGGTCCGGCGAGTACCTGGACAAGATGAACGAGAAGGACCGGGCGGACTTCGAGAAGCTGCTCGCCGACTCCAAGTCCCCGCAGGAGCGCGCGTATCTGATGAAGGCGCTGGCGGCCGGTCACAACATGGACGAGATCCGCGCGTTCCAGGGCAAGATCCACGGCAAGGACCCGGAGTGGCTCCGGACGCACCTGACGCCCGTCCACACCGAGGACGACGACACCACCAGCGGCGGGACCAACGACGACGGTTCCAACAAGAACACGGACGAGGTCACCTTCGACGGCGCCCGCTGGCAGCAGGCGAACACCGAGGGCACCTGCGTCGCCTCCTCCACCGTCACCGCCCGGGCGATGGTCGACCCGCTCTACGCGCTGGACCTGACCGGCGGGCCGACCGGCCAGGAGGACGACCCGGCGGCCTTCCAGCAGCGGCTGCTGGCCGAGCAGCACCGGGTGCACCAGGAGGGCGACGGCGGCGACAACTGGGACGGCATGGGGGCGGACGGCAAGGAGAAGGTGCTGGAGAAGGAGGTCAGCCCGCACACCGGCGCCGACTTCGACTACAAGAAGATGCCGAACCCCGACGACCGGCGCGAGCTCCTGCCGGACATCGAGAAGGCGGTCGCCGACGGCAAGCCGGTGCCGGTCGGGGTGGAGGGCTACGACAAGGACGGCAAGCGGTCGGGCCACGCCATGATGATCGTCGGCCAGGAGGGCAACATGCTGCAGATCTACAACCCGTGGGGCACCACCACCTGGGTCAGCGAGGACGACTTCGTCAACGGCCGCATGGGCGGCGCCTCGGACAACCGGCTGCCCACCGCCTACGCCGTCCACCTGCCGAAGTGACCGGGACGGTACGGGTGTTCACGAGGATGCCGGTCCGGGCGGCGGCGCTGGCGGCCGTCCTGGCGGCCGGGCTGTCGGCCTGCGGGCAGGACACGAGGGCCGCGCGGAACGGGCCGGAGCGCGGCCGGGTGCTCGGCGCGCAGGAGCGCTCGGTCGACCTCGCCGTCGGCGAGCGCTTCACGGTCGCCGTCCCGGACAACACCTCGGCCGGCGACCGCTGGAGCGTCGTGGACCCGAGGCCGGACGCCGCCGTCGCCGCCCTGGCCGACGAGCGGCTCGACCTCCCGGAGAAGTCGAAGACCTCGGACGGCGTCGGCGGCACCCGCTTCTACACTTTCGAGGCCAAGGGCCGCGGGACCACCGCCGTCACCCTCCTCAACTGCTTCCGCAGCTACTGCAACCTGCCCGCCCCCAGCGACGAGAACAGGAAAATGGTCGTGCGCAACACCTACACGGTGACGGTCCGATGAGCCCCGACGACCGCTTCCGCCCCAGGACGGACGACGAGCTGCGGCAGCTCGACGTGTCCGCCATGCTCCGCTACGGCCTGGCCTTCGCCGGCCCGCACCGGGCCGCGCTGTTCGGCGAGGGCGCCATCGCGGCCGCGCTGGCCGCCGACCGGCTGGGGGTGCTCCCCCGGTCGCTCGCCTTCCTCGCCGAGGTGGTGCGCAGCGGCGGCGCCCGCTACGCCGCCGACCTCCCCGAGCCGCTCCCCGGGACGGAACCGGCCCGGCTCGCCCGCGACTGGCTGGGTTCGGCGGCCACCACCGTCACCACCGTCGACGGCGACCAGTTGCTCGCCCGCTGGCTGGAGGCCGTCGCGGAGATCCTGGGACTGCGCCGGGACGTCCGCGGCGGAGCGGGGGGCTGAGGGGCGGCCCGGCCCGGGGCCGGTCCTGCGGATCGGGGTGAAACGGAGCGTTACTGCTTGACAGGGTGCGTAATACTGTAACGCGGTACGCCCGCGGACCACGGCCGCGCGGCCCCGCCGGGTCCCTGTCCCCGCAGCTCGGAGCAGCACATGCACCCCTTCCTCGACCACCCCGGGCCGCTCGCCTTCGCGCACCGGGGCGGTGACCTCGGGCGCCCCGAGAACTCGTTCGCCGCCTTCGAGGCCGCCGTCGCGCTCGGGTACCGCTACCTGGAGACGGATGTTCACGCCACCGCCGACGGCGTGCTGGTGGCCTTCCACGACTCACGCCTCGACCGGGTCACCGACCGCGCCGGGGCGGTGGCGGAGCTGCCCTGGGAGGCCGTCAGGCGGGCCCGGATCGGCGGGACCGAGCCGGTGCCGCTGCTGGAGGACCTGCTCGGCGCGTTCCCCGGGGCCCGCTTCAACATCGACGTCAAGGCGGCGCCGGCCGTCGGTCCGCTGGTCGAGGCGATCCGCCGGACCGACGCCTGGGACCGGGTCTGCGTCGGCGGCTTCTCCGACACCCGGCTGGCCGCCGTCCGCGCCGCCGGCGGTCCCCGGCTGGCCACCTCGCTCGGCCCCCGCGAGGTTGCCCGGCTGCGGCTGCGTTCGCTGGCCGAATCGTTCCTGCCGTCCGCCGGTCCGGGGCCGCTGTCCCGGCGCCGGGGGGCGCCGTTCGCCGGGCTGTGCGCCCAGGTGCCGGAGCGTCACCGGGGCGTCCGGGTGGTCGACCGGGCCTTCGTCCGCACCGCCCACCGGCTCGGGCTCCAGGTGCACGTCTGGACTGTGGACGATCCCACACGGATCAGGTCTCTCCTCGACCTGGGCGTGGATGGCATCATGGCCGATCGCATCGACGTCCTGCGGGACGTCCTCGGCGAGCGCGGCTGCTGGACGGACGGCAGTACCGGCTCCAGCACGGTGATGGGAACCCCATGAGCACCACGAACTCGGCGACGCACCTGCCGGACGACCCACCGACCGATCCCGCCGCCGGCCCCGCGGCCGCCGACGACGACGGACGGGCCCTGCGCCGGATACAGTTCGGCTGGTACGTCAACGACTGGGCCAACGCCGCCTTCTCGGCCACCGTCCTGACAGTGTTCCTCGGCCCGTACCTGACCTCCGTCGCCAAGGACGCCGCCGACGCGGCCGGCAATGTGCACCCGCTCGGCCTGACGATCCGTGCAGGATCGTTCTTCCCCTACACGGTCTCCTTCTCCGTGCTGCTCTCGGTCGCGGTGATGCTGTTCACCGGCACGGTCGCCGACCGCACCGGACGGCACAAGGAACTGATGTGCGGCTTCGCGTACCTCGGCTCGCTCGCCACGATGGGGATGTTCCTCCTCCAGGGCGACCGCTACCTGCTCGGCGGCGCGCTGCTGGTGGTCGCCAACATCTCGTACGCGGTCTCGGTCGCGCTCTCCTACGCCTACCTGCCCGGCCTGGCCTCCCCCGACGAACGCGACAAGGTCTCCTCCAAGGGCTGGGCCTACGGCTACGCGGGCGGCGGACTGCTGCTGATCGCCAACCTGGCGCTCTTCCAGGGCCACGACGCGTTCGGCCTGGACTCCGGCACCGCCGTGCGGATCTGCCTCGCCTCGGCCGGCCTGTGGTGGGCGCTGTTCACCGTCGTCCCGATGCTGCGGCTGCCCTCCCGGGCCGGCATCGCCCCCAGCCCCACCGCCGCCCCGGCCGAGGACGGCGAGCCCGCCGGCGGCAGCCTGCGCCAACTCGCCGACACCCTGCGCGGCATGCGCAAGCACCCGCTCACGCTGCTCTACCTCGCCGCCTTCCTCTGCTACAACGACGGCATCCAGACCGTCGTCTCCCAGGCCTCGCTCTACGGCAGCGAGGAACTCGGCATGGAGCAGACCTCGCTGGTCACCGCCGTCCTCCTGGTCCAGGTCGTGGCGATCGGCGGCGCCCTGCTGCTCGGCCGGATCGCCCACCGGTACGGCGCCAAGCGGACCATCCTCGGCTCGCTGGTCGGCTGGGTCGTCACGCTGGCCCTGGGCTACTTCATGCCCGCCCACCAGCCCGCCTGGTTCTACGTCCTGGCCTGCATGATCGGCCTGGTGCTCGGCGGCAGCCAGGCGCTCTCGCGCTCCCTGTTCTCCCACCTCGTCCCGCCGGGCAAGGAGGCCGAGTACTTCAGCTTCTACAAGGTCAGCGACCGCGGCACCAGCTGGATGGGCCCGCTGGTCTTCGGCCTCGCCTACCAGATCACCGGCAGCTACCGCTCGGCGATCATCTCGCTGCTGATCTTCTTCGTCATCGGTTTCGTCGTCCTGCTGAAGGTGCCGGTCCGCCGCGCCATCGAGGCCGTCGGCAACCCGGTGCCCGAACGGCTCTGACGGCGCCTCCGACGGCTCGCACGACGACCCGGGCCCGGCCGCTCCCCCGAC
>NZ_JBHXTL010000164.1:0-18004 GCF_042677365.1 Kitasatospora sp. NPDC127116 | reverse complement strand
CCCCGCGCGCCCCCCGGTCCGCCGGCCAACCCCCGCCACCCTATCCACATCTGGGGGTGCGGGGGGGCGCCGGTTACGTGAGACGCGGGGTCCCGCGGGGGGGGCCGCCCGGGCGGGGGCAACCGCCCCGGCGGTGGCCAGGTCCGGAGGGGTGGCTTGGCCTGAGGGATGGCTTGGCCTGAGGGATGGACCCGGTCCTACGAGTTGGCGCCGCGATCGGTCCCGATGGCCACCCGCCGGTCCTTCGCGACGGCGCCCGCGACGGTGCAGTACTTCGCGTTGCGCCGGCCCCAGCTGATCGCGCCGGGGTGCTCGGGGTGGTGGTCGGGCTCGTCGTCGGGGCCGGGGCCGGAGTGGACATCCCGGCGGCGGGGTCCGCGAGGGCGCAGCTCACCGTGGTGTCGATCAACGACCCTGCGTGGCAGTCGAGTTGATCAGTCTCCGGCGCCGGGAGCCGCCACATCGACCGGGGAGCCCCCGGGTCGGGCCCGGCCCCGGCCGCACACGCGCGGCCTCGCCGTGGCGGACCGTACGGTGGCGAGTGCCTGACCGAGTGCGCCCGGTCGGATAAATTGGAAGCCTGACATCATCCGCCGTGCACAAGAGCGGCGAGCCCGACCGGACGCTCGCCACGACCTGACAGAGACGAGGACCCGCCCCACCATGACCGCGCCCCTGCCCGCCTTCGCCGGCCGCACCTACCTCTTCCGGGTCGACAACGGCGCGGCCTTCCGCAACACCTACTCGGCCGACGGCACGCGGCTGCGCTGGGAGGGCCTCGGCGAGTCCGCGGGCCAGTGGGAGGACGTGCGGCTGCACGTCGCCGAGGTCGCGCCGGAGATCTACTTCATCAGCTGGACGGAGCAGAGCGGGATCACCGTCAGCCACGTGATGGACCTCGGCAAGCTGACCGTGCGGGCCTTCTGGACCTTCGAGGGCGAGGGCGGCCGGGTCGGCCAGCTGCACACCGGGACGCTGGAGCGGGTGGCCTGAGCGGCGGGACCGCCGGGCGGGAGCCGTACGGTTCCTGAACGGCCCGGCCGACCCGAACAACCTGGCCGACCTGAACGATCGAACCCCCGGGGCAGCGGCTCCGGGGGTTCGGTCGTTCAGGCGTTCAGGTACGGCCGGTCAGGTACGGCCGGGTCGCTTCATACGGTCTGGTTCGGCACCTTGAGGTGCTGGGACAGCCACTCCAGCGAGGAGGGCAGCAGGGCGCTCCAGGTCTCGAAGTTGTGGCCGCCGTTCTCCAGCATGCTGTACGAGACCTTCATCGGACTCTGCACCGCGTCGACGAAGGCCTCGGTCTCCTGCCGGTAGCTGCCGTCGCCCTTCTTGGTGCCGGCCAGCAGCACGGACACCTTCGGCTGCGGCAGGTTCTTCAGCCGCCACATCAGGTTGGCCTCGTCGCGGCGCTGCTTGCTGCCGCCGAAGAGGTCGCCCGTGGTGGGGTCGTCGGCCGCGTCGTAGTAGGCCGAGAGGGCGACGGCGGTCGGAAAGACGTCCGGGTGACGCATGGCCAGCTTGAGCGCGCAGTAACCGCCGGTCGAGTTGCCCATGAAGGCCCAGGCCTGCGGGTCGGAGGAGACCCGGTAGCTGGCCTGGATCGCCGAGGGCACGTCCTTGGTGAAGTAGGTGTCGGACTGCGGGCCGTTCGGGACGTCCTCGCACTCGGTGTCCTGGGGCAGCGCGGGCGATGGGCGCACCAGGACCATGACGGTCGGCTGCATCCGCCCTTCCTGCAGCAGCTTGAGCGCCGCACCCGGGTAGTTGAAGCGGGTGATCAGATTCTCGGCGATTCCTGGGAATCCGGTGCTGACGATCACGGCCGGGAACTGCTTCTGGGCGTACTCCGGCTGGAAGTACTGCGGCGGCAGGTAGACGTAGCCCTCGGTGGACAGCCGACTGACCGCGCCGTCGATCCTGATCTTGCGGATCTCGCCGGACTGGGCGGGCTCGCGGCCCATCGCGCCGCCGCCCTTGACCGCGGCCTGGCCCATCGTCTCCACCATCAGCCGGCCGGAGGCGTCCGCCTTGTTGTGGATGACCACCGGGCCGGTGTCGCCGATGCCCAGCAGGTCGTCCCAACTGCTGTAGAAGGCGAAGTAGTTGTTGGCGACCAGGCCGAGCGCGGCGAGCACCGTGAGCTGGGTGGCGAGCAGTGCGCCGATCCGGCCGAGCACCGCCCGCCAGGTCTTCTTCGCGAGTCTGGGCCACAGCCAGACCGTGCCGACCATCATCACGACCGCGATCAGTGCGGTCAGCGCCAGCACCTTGTGGCTCGTCAGACCCATGTCCTGCTTGCTCCCACGCCTCGAACTCCAGTCCCCTCCGCTGGGGACATCCGAGGAGGTCACCCCGGTTCCCCCTGCCGGGGCGCGAGGATCAACCCTAACGCCAGCTGGGAGAAAGCCGACCGCGGCTGGGAGGTTACGGGGAGCCGGGCGAACGGATGACAACTTTCAGATAACAGATTTCGAAAGTTGTCATCTGAAATCTGTCGACTGTCGACTGCCCACTGTCCGCTGTCGGCCGCCACCGGCCGGTCGACGGCCGGCCCCGGGCTCAGCCGACCCGCCCCCACAGCCGCAGCCCCTCCGTGAGCTCGCGCATGCAGCGAGCGCCGAGGTCCTGCGGGGAGCCCGGACCGGCGAGGGGCGCCTCGGAGGCGGCCCACTGCTCCAGGGCCACCCGGATCGCCGCGGTCGCGGCGGCGGCCGCCAACCGGATCTCCAGCGGGTCGGTGCCGTCCGGGCAGCGCTCGGCGAGGGCGGCCCGCAGCCGCTCCTCCGAGTCGGCGTGGACGCGCTGCCAGGTGGCGTTCAGCTTGGGGTCGCGCAGCAGACCGCGGGCCCACTGCATCATCTCGACCCGCGCCTCGTCGGCCGGGGTCAGCGACGCGACCGCCGCACGCTCCAGCGCCTCGCGCAGCGGCAGGTCCGCGGGGCTGGCCGTGAAGAGCTCCACCCACTCCTGTCCGCCCGCCGCGAGCAGCGGAGCGACGGCGTCCTCCTTGACCGAGAAGTACCGGTAGAAGGTGCGCAGCGAGATGCCCGCGGCGAGGGCGATCTCCTCGGCGGTGGTCGCGTCCGTGCCCCGCTCGGCGAAGAGCGCGGCGGCGGTACGGGCGATCTCCAGCCGGGTGGCCTCACGGCGGCGCTGGGTCAGGGTCGGGCGTCCGGTCACGGGGTCAGCCTACGCGGGCGAATGCCAAGGCGGCACGTCACGACGGATCGGCACGAATGGACTTGTTGGCACAATGTGCCATCTAGGCGTAACGTGCCTATTGAGGTCGAGAGACCACGAACGAACGGAGTACCACCATGGAGCGCTTCAGCGGACGGAACGTCCTGATCACCGGCGGCGGCTCGGGCATCGGCCAGGCCACCGTGCACCGGATCCTCGCCGAGGGCGGGAAGGTCGTCGCCGTCGACGTCAACGAGGACGGCCTGAAGAAGACCCTGGACCGCGCCACCGCCGAGGGAACCGCGGACCGCCTCACCGTCCAGGTGCTGGACATCGCGGACGAGGCGGCCGTCGTCGCGGGCGTGGCCGAGGCGATCGCCGGCCTGGGCGGCCTGGACGTGCTGGTCAACGCGGCCGGCATCCTCCGCTCCTCGCACACCCACGAGACCAGCCTGGAGTTCTGGAACAGGCTCCTCGCGGTGAACCTGACCGGCACCTTCCTGATGACCCGCGAGACGCTCCCCGCGCTGCTCGCCGGCGGCAAGGGCGTGGTGGTCAACTTCAGCTCCACCTCCGCGAGCTTCGCCCACCCCTACATGGCCGCGTACGCCGCGACCAAGGGCGGCATCCAGTCCTTCACCCACGCCATCGCCTCGGAGTACTCGAAGCAGGGCCTGCGCGCGGTCTGCGTCGCACCGGGCAGCATCGACAGCGGCATGACCCACAACCCGGGCCTGCCCGCCGACGCCGACCTCGGCCTGCTGGCCAAGCTCTCCCCCGCGCTCGGCCAGGGCTTCGCCGGCCCGGAGACGGTGGCCGGCGTGATCGCCATGCTCGCCTCCGACGACGGCGCCTTCGTCACCGGCACCGAGCTCCGCATCGACGGCGGCACCCACATGTGACGCCGGTCGACCCGCCGACCCGCTGACCTGCCAGACCGCTCGACCTCGGGAAGGCGGAGCCTGTGCCGTCCCCCGTGCGGCACAGGCCCCGCCTTCCCGCCTTCCCGCGGTCCCGAGGCCGTCCCGTCGGCCTCGGAAGGCCGGGCCGGTCGCGGCCCCGGTACCGAGCCGGGTGCGGCGACGGTCACCGCAGAGGCTTCGCCAGGAGGAGTTCGCGGCCGACCCCGTCGGCGAGCAGGTCCCCGGGTTCCGCGAGCGGGGTGAAGCCGTGGCGGCGGTAGAGGGCGAGCGCCGCCCGGTTGCCGGGGAGCACGGCGAGGCGCAGCGTGGTGCCGCCGGTGGCTCGGGCCCAGCGCTCGACCTCCTCGACGAGACGGTCCGCGACGCCCCGGCCGCGGGCCCGCGGGGCGACCCAGAGCGAGCGCAACTCCCGTACGCCGTCCGGTGATCCGGGCAGTCCGCCGACCAGGCCGACCGGGTCGTCGTCCAGGAGGGCCGCGACGTGGAGGGCGTCCGGGAGACGCAGCCGGTCGTGCCAGCGGTCCTCACCGCCCTGGTCCCAGTCGGCCAGGCCGGCCTTGAAGGCGTCCGGCGCGCTGGTCAGGGCCGCGAGACGGAGGTCCCGCCAGAGCGGCCAGTCGGCGGTCGTGAGGGTTCGGAGCGTCAGCATCACCATGCCCGGCACCGTAGAAGACCCGCCCGGCGGCCGTCTGCCGAATGCCCGCTCCGGCAGCCGCAGCCGCGGCCGATGGGACCCGCGGGCGACGAGGGCCCCGCCTACGGCGTGCGCCAGTCGGCGGCGAAGGCGGCGGCCGGGTTGGTGACGAGGAGCAGCTCGGGCAGTTCCGGGCCGTAGCTGCGGGCGAGGCGCGGGGCGAGGTCGGCGAGCAGACCGACCGGGCCGGCGGCCGCGCGGGCGGTCCTGGTGGTGGTGTCGGCGCCGAGCAGCAGCTGGTCGGCGTGGCCCGCCTCGACCAGGTCGGCGATGACGTCGAAGGCCTGGTGGTCGCCGGACCGGCCGGACCGGGAGGGGCTGTCCAGGGCGAGCCGGACCCCCTCGGCGGCCAGGGCACGGTGCAGCGCGCGGTCGGGGAGCCGGGTGAGGTGACCGAGGACGATCCGGTCGGGCCGGACCCCGTGCCGGTCGTGCAGCAGGTTCAGGACCCGGAGCGGAGCGCCGTCGGCTTCGAGGTGGACGGCGATCGGGGCGCCGGTGGCGTGGTGGGCCTCCGCCGCCGCGGCCATCGTCCACCGGGTGTGCCGGCTCACGGGCCCCGGATCGCCCGCG
Source organism: Kitasatospora sp. NPDC127116 (assembly GCF_042677365.1). Lineage (NCBI taxonomy): Bacteria > Bacillati > Actinomycetota > Actinomycetes > Kitasatosporales > Streptomycetaceae > Kitasatospora > Kitasatospora sp. NPDC127116. The sequence goes on along the minus strand of NZ_JBHXTL010000164.1, from coordinate 12,628 downwards.
ACCTTGATCAGCCCGGCCCGGACGCCCTCGGGCGCGCCGGGCAGACCGGTGGTGAGTTCGGCGACGAAGCGTTCTGCGAGGTCGGCGTACGCGCCGGGGCGCTCGGCCGGGTCGCCGTCGACGTCCGGGAAGAAGCCCGGCGCGTAGTGGACCGCCTGGTGCGCGCCGGTGGCGGCGACGACGTGGACGCCGGTGGCGCGGGAGAGCGCGGCGAGGGAGTCCGCGCCCCGGCCCAGGCCGAGCGGTGTCCACTGGACGAGGGCACGGCCACCGGCGGCGGCGTAGGTCCGCAGGACGTCCTCGGCGGCGGCCGGATCGTCCAGCTCCTGGCCGGGGAGCAGCGGGCTGCGGATGAAGAGGTGGTCGTGGGAGTCGGTGACCCCGAGGTCGGCGGGGTCCAGGTCGCCGAGGACGGTGCGGACGGTGCGGCTCATGCGTCGGCCTCCGGGGTGGCGCTCCCGGCGACGGTCTCCGCCGCGGCCTCGGTGCCGGTCCCGGTCCCGGCCTTGGCCTCGGCCCTGGCCGCGGCGTCGGCGAAGGTAGCGTCGGCGAAGGTGGCGTCCGCGAAGGCGGCGGTGGCGACGCGCAGGCCGGCCAGCGCCCTGGGGAGACCGACGTACGGCGCGAGGTGGACGATGACCTCGGTGATCTCCGCCTCCGTCAGGCCGATCCGTCGGCTGTAGCGGACGTGGTCGGCCAGCTGCGGCTCGACGCCGCCGAGTGCGGTGAGCGCGGCCAGGTTCGCGATCTGGCGGTCGCGCAGGGCGAGTCCGGGACGCTGGTAGGTACCGCCGAAGAGGCTGGTGACGATCCAGTCGGGGAAGCCGGGGGCGAGGGCGTCCAGGCCCCCGAGCGTGGTGGCGGCGCCGGGACCCGCGAGTTCGGCGAGCAGGGCGTAACCGGCCGTGCGGTCGGTCGGGGCCGGGGTGAGGTCGGTGCCGGTGGGAACGGTCGCGGGGGACATCGGGGCGGTGGGTCCTTTCACCAGTGGCGGCCGGCCGGCAGCCGGTCGAGTTCGGGGCGGGACAGGTGCAGCACCTGGTAACGGACGCCGGGCTCGTCCTCGGGGGCCGGGCCGTGCCAGAGGGCGAAGCGGAGCAGCTCCCAGCGGCTCGGGTCGACGGCCACGGCGGCGGTGTGCAGGGCCGGGTGCGTGGGCAGGTCGGCGAGCGCCCGCTCGACGGCCTCGGCCGGGTCGGCGGATTCCGGCAGCCGTACGGTCTCGCGGGTGGCGGTGGTCGGCGGCCCGGCCGCCCCCTCCGTTGACGACGCCGCCTCCGTTGGCGACGCTGCCTCCGAGGCCGATGCCGAGGCCGCCGAGGTTCCTGGCGCGCCGTGGGTCAGGCCCGCGCCCAGCCAGTGCCGGACGGCGGGGCGGCCGAAGTCGGCGCTCAGGCCGCGGAATCCCGGCCCCCAGAGGAAACCGTTCATGCCTTCGACGGTGCGCCAGAGGTAGAACGGCGCGTACTGGTTGACGGGCGAGCCCTGTCGGCCGCGCTCGCGGACCAGGTAGGCCTTGAGGCCGAGGCCCGGGTGCGCGTCGAGCAGGCGGCCCTTGTCGGCGACGCGCTTGCGGATGACGCCCATGTCGTAGTCGGCGGGCAGGGTGATCTCGTACTGCATCGCGTGCACGGCTGGGCTCCTCGGGTTCGACGGGTCCGGCAGGCAGGCAGGCGGACTACCGGCCGGGCGGGCTTGGCGGGTCAGGCCGTGCGGTGTGCCGCGAGCAGGCCGAGGGCGCCACGAACGGCCCGGTCGAACGGCTCGGCGCTGTCGGCGGCACGGGCCAGGACGTAGCCGCCCTGGACGACGGCGACCACGGCGGCGGCGGTGTCGGCCGGGTCGAGGCCGGGGGCGAACTCGCCGCCCGCCTGGCCGTCGGCGATCAGTCCGGCGATCCGGCCGCGCAGCCAGTCGAAGGTCTCCTCGACGGGCGCGCGCAGGAGCGGGTCGGCGACCACGTCCGGGTCCTGGGCCATCCGGCCGATCCGGCAGCCGCGCAGGACGTCGCGGTCGCGCTGCAGGTAGGCGGCGATCCGGTCGTATGCGCTGCCGGGGGCGGCGAGGTCGGCCTCGGCGACGCCGCGCATCTGCTCGGCGCTGCGGCGCAGGGCGGCGGCCGCGAGGTCGGGCTTGCCGGCGAAGTGGTGGTACATGCTGCCCTGGCCGACGCCAGAGCGCTGCTGGATGGCCTTGGGGCTGGTGCCGACGTAGCCGCGCTCCCAGAGGAGGGCCTGGGTGCTCTCGATGAGGCGGTCCTGGGTGCTCATGCGGAACACTGTACATACCAGTAGGTACAGAAGGCCAGTGCGGACTCCGACCGCCCCGACCCGACCCGACCCGGGCTCGCGCTCGGGGCTCCGGCTCCGGCTCCGGCTCCGGCTCCGGCTCCGACCCTGGTTCGGCTCCGGCTCCGACCCTTGGGTGCGCGGGCGGCTCCCCGGGACCCCCGCCGGGCGGAACGGTTGAGGGCCGTGCGCCGCCCCCCGGCGGCCACGGCCCCTCGACCGTTCGTCATCCCCCGCCCCGCCGAACGGCATTCCGGCGCACCTGGTGGCGCGCGTCACGTCACGCACGGTTGCCGGCGTCACGCCGCGTAGGGGGTGCACGGCGCATTGCGCGGGCGGGCGGGAGATCCGGGCTGCCGTGGCAGCGCGCGGCGGGCGTGGACCGCTACGGCAGCGCCCGACGGATCTCCGGCGCCACCGCGCTCGCGAACAGCTCCAACTGCTCGCGCTGCGCCCCCTCGGTGAGGGCGTCGACCCCGATGCCGACCACCTCGTTGCCGAAGGCCTCGTGGTAGCGGTGGATCTTCTCGATCACCTGCTGCGGACTGCCGACCAGCGCCGAGCCGCGCTCCAGCGCGTCCTCCAGCGAGGTGAACGGCGAGTTGTTGTGCCGGCCCGCGGCCGAGTCGAACAGTGCGTTCCAGTACGGGCGGAAGCCCTCGACGGCGTCCTGCGAGCGCTCGGCGACGAACAGTCCGCCGAAGCTCGCGCCCACCCGGGCCCGCGCCGGGTCGTGCCCGTAGTGCTCCCAGCGCTCGCGGTAGTGCTCGACCAGCGTCCGGTACTTCTCCAGCGGATGGAAGGAGTTGGCGGAGAAGAGCGGGTCGCCGTGGCGGGCCGCGAGGTCGGTGGACCGCGTGCTGGTCGCGCTGCCGTGCCACACCGGGATCGGGTCCTGGAGCGGGCGCGGCCAGACCGTGACGTCCGTGAGCGGCGGGCGGGTCGAGCCCTCCCAGGTCACCTTCTCCTCGCGCCAGAGCCTTCGCAGCAGGCCGTAGTTTTCCGCGAGCGCCTCCCACTGGCGCTCCTCGGGGAGGCCGAACAGTCCGAAATGGCGCGGGTCGTTGCCCTTGCCGACGATCAACTCCAACCGACCCCCGGAGAGTTGGTCGAGCATCGCGTAGTCCTCGGCGACCCGGACCGGGTCGAGGACGCTGAGCACCGTCACCGTGGTGAACAGCCGGATGGTGGAGGTGCGGGCGGCGATGGCGCTCAGCAGCAGGGGCGGCGCCGGGGAGAGGAACGGCTCACCGTGCCGCTCCCCCACTCCGTAGCCGTCGTAGCCGAGCTGCTCGGCGAGGACGGCCTGGTCGATGACGTTGTGCAGCTTCTGCTGCGGGGTGCGCCGGACGCCGGTGACCGGGTCGGGGGCGTTGGCGACGAGGGACGAGACGGTGAACCGCACGGCGGTCTCCTTGGGCGCTCGGGACGGGCTCGGGGTCGGGGTCGGACCAGGGCCGGGTTCGGGTCGGACCAGGGTCGGGCCGGGGCCATGGCCGGGGCCGGGTACGGGCTGAGCATGGGAACGAGCCGAGCAGGACCGGGACGGGACCGGCGGGCCGGAGCGTCCCGGGATTCGGTGAGCCGCACGGAGAGCGGAGCGCGGGGAGCCGGTGCGCGGTCCGGCGCCGCGCTCCTACGGGCGGCACCGGCGGAACGGCCGACGGGGCGGGCGGTGGGCCGCTCGGGCGGCGGGGCTCGCGGGTGGCGTCAGCGGTCGGTGCTGCGGTGGCGGCGACAACAACAGCGGGCTGCGGCGGCGGCCACGGTCACGGTCACGGTCCGGACTGCCATCTCGCCTCCCCCTCGCCTCGCACGCACGCGATCCTCCGCGAGCATAGGCACCGGCCCGGAACGGGGCAAGGCTTGATCCGCCGCGACGGACTGGCAGGATGTCCGGCATGAGCTACCTCGCCGCGGATGACCGCTATGACTCGATGACCTATCGGAAGGCCGGCCGCAGCGGCGTCCAGCTGCCCGCCGTCTCGCTGGGGCTCTGGCACAACTTCGGTGACGCCCAGCCGCTGGACGTGCAGCGGGCGGTGCTGCGCCGGGCCTTCGACCGGGGCGTCACGCACTTCGACCTGGCGAACAACTACGGCCCGCCGTACGGCAGCGCCGAGCGCAACTTCGGCTACCTGTTCGCCCAGGACTTCCGGCCGTACCGGGACGAGCTGTTCATCGCCACCAAGGCCGGCTGGGACATGTGGCCCGGCCCGTACGGCAACGGCGGCAGCCGCAAGTACCTGCTGGCCAGCCTCGACCAGTCGCTGGACCGGATGGGGCTGGACTACGTCGACGTCTTCTACTCGCACCGGTACGACCCGGACACCCCGATCGAGGAGACGATGGGCGCGCTCGACAGCGCGGTGCGCTCGGGCAGGGCGCTGTACGCGGCGATCTCCAACTACCCGGCGGAGCAGCACCGGGAGGCGGTGGCGATCCTGCGCGAGCTGGGGACGCCGGTGCTGATGAACCAGTCGGCGTACTCGATCCTCAACCGGCACGTGGAGGACGGCGGCGTGCTGGACGCGGTGGGCGAAACCCAGAGCAGCCTCATCGCCTACTCGCCGCTGGCCCAGGGGCTGCTGACCGACCGCTACCTGTCCGGGGCGGTTCCGGCGGGCTCGCGGATGTCGGTCGGGAAGTTCCTCACCGAGGAGGCCCTGACCGAGCGGAAGCTGGAGCAGCTGCGGGCGCTGGCCGCGGTCGCCGAGCGGCGCGGGCAGACGCTGGCGCAGCTGGCGCTGTGCTGGGTGCTGCGGGACCCGCGGGTGGTCTCGGTGATCATCGGTGCGAGCAGCGTCGCCCAGCTGGACCAGAACCTCGACGCACTGGCGGGCGGGCCGCTGACGGCCGAGGAGCTGGCGGAGATCGACCGGCTGAGCCGCTGAACGGGGCGGAGGCGCCGGCCGGCGGCCGAGGCTGATCGCTGCGGCTGATGGCTACGACTGACGCCGACAGCCGACGATCGACGGATGACAGCTGACAGATTTCGAAATCTGTCAGCTGTCATCCGTCATCTGTTATCCGTTATCCGTCACTTGTCAGCTGTCACCAGTCAGCCACCGGCGTGCGGCCGCTTGATGCCCAGAGCGGGCAGAACCGTTTCTGCAACCCGATGGGCCTCCTCCAGCAGCGGGTTGCCCGAGAGGATGAAGGTGTCGACACCCAGCGCCTCGAACTCCTGCAAGCGCTCGATCACCTGGGCGGTCGAGCCGACCACCGCCGTACCGGGCCCGGGGCGGAACAGGCTCATTCCCGGCCAGAGGTTGGGGTAGGCCTCCAGCTCCCGGGCCCGCGCCGGCACCTTCCCGCCGTGCTGGCGGAACTGCCGCTGCCAGCCGACCCCGTCCTCCGCCTTCGCGCCACCCAGCTGGCGCGCGTAGGTGGCCTCACCGGTGACGTCCAGCAGCCGGTCGGCGGCGGCCCAGGCCTCGTCCTCGGTGTCGCGGACGATCAGGTGCAGCCGCAGCCCGATCCGCACCGACCGGCCGTGGGCGGCGGCCCGCTCGCGGACCAGGTCCAGCTTCTCCTTGAGCAGGTGCGGCGGCTCTCCCCAGGTCAGGTAGACGTCCACGTGCTCGGCGGCCATCTCGATGCCGGCCGCCGAACTGCCGCCGAACCAGAGCGGGATGCCGCCGGGCTGCGCCGGGGTCAGCTCGCGCAGGCTGGCGCCCGCGTTCTTCAGTTCGTAGAACTCGCCCTTGTGGTCGAAGACTTCACCCGCCGTGAGGCGCTTGACGATCGACCAGTACTCGCCGCTGAGCCGGTAGCGGTCGTCGTGCTCGACGTCCAGGCCGTACTCGCGCAGCTGCGCGGTCGAGCCGTTCACCACGTTGAAGCGCAGCCGGCCGCCGTGCAGGTGGTCGAAGCTGAGTGCCATCTTGGCCAGCAGGGTGGGTGAGACCAGCCCCGGGTGGACGGCCAGCAGCGGCTTGAAGGCCGGGGTGGTGGCGGCCGCGAGCGCGCTGCCGAGCGTCCAGACGTCGTACAGGTCGGTCGCGAGCAGCGCGCCGGTGTAGCCCAGTCGCTCGACGCTGCCCGCCAGTTGCTGGAGGTAGCGGAGGTCCACCGGACGGCGGCCGGCCGGCTCCCAGGGGTAGTGCCCCTCGCGCGGAATGATGTACCAGAGGACTTCGGAGGCCACGGGTCAGACCGCCTTCGCGAGCGCGGCGGCCACCGGGGCCTCCAGGGCGGGGAGGTGGGCGTCGGCGACGGTCAGTGCCCGGTCGATGAAGCCCGCACCGTGGAAGATGTCCGCGGCCTCCTGCTGTTCGGCGACGAACCCGGCGGTGGCGGGCTCCAGCCGCCAGGGCAGCGCGACCAGCGCGGACTGCCAGTCGGCGGCCGTGCCGCCCAGTTCCTCGGCGGCGATCGCGGCGGCCTCGGCCGGATTGGCGGCCGCCCAGGCGTCCGCCCGGCGCAGGGCGGTCGCGATCGCGGCGACCACCTCGGGGCGGCCGGTCGCGAAGTCCCGGCGGGTGAAGAACACCGAACGGTCGGTGATGACGTCACCGGTGCGGATCAGCTCGCGGAACTCCCCGGTGCGGCGGGCTGCGGCGAGTTCGGCGCCCTGGGCGATCCAGCCGGCGATCTCGCCGTCGCGCAGCTGCCGGGCCTGGTCCTGGCCGGCCGCCGGGCGCTCCGGGGTGACGTCGTCGCCGTACGACAGTCCCTGCGCGTGCAGGGCCTTGGCGAGCAGGTGGGTCTGCCAGGAGCCGACGGCGAGGACGACGGTGGCACCCTTGAGGTCCGCGACCGTCCGCACCGGGCCGGAGTCCAGCACCAGGAGGGCGCCGTGGTCGGGGCGGGGTGCGGAGACGGCCGCGTAGACCAGGTCGTGGCCGGCCGCCTGCGCGGTGATCGGCGGGGTGGAACCGGTGCCGCCGAAGTCGATGACGCCCTCGGCGAGCAGCGCGCCGGTGCGGGTGCCGTCCGCGTAGTGGTGGAAGGCGCCGGTCTCGCCGTGCGGGGCCAGCTCCTCGTCCAGGTAGGGGAGTCGGGCGAGGTAGTAGAGCGACGGGTTGCTGGCGTGGACGCCGAGGGTGACGGTCATCTGGTCAACTCCGGTGGTGCGGGCTCGGTTGGTCGGAAGTCAGGGTGAATCGGGGGAAATCGGGAGGATAGCGGGGATTCTCGGGAAACCGCGGGGAACTGCGGGGAACTGCGGTGGACAGTGGTGGATCGCGGGCGTCAGTGGACGCCGAGGTCGGCGAGCAGCCGGCGCCGCAGGTCGGCGAAGGCGGGATCGGCCGGGTCGCGCGGGCTCTCGACGGTGACGGCTTCGTCCCGGGCGAGCAGGCCGTCGCGCAGTACCACGACCCGGTCGGCGAGCCGTACGGCTTCGTCCACGTCGTGGGTGACCAGCAGTACCGCCGGGCGGTGGCGGCGCACCAGGTCGCCGACGAGGTCCTGCATGCGCAGCCGGGTGAGCGCGTCCAGGGCGGCGAACGGTTCGTCGAGCAGCAGGAGTTGCGGCTCCCGGACGAGCGCCCGGGCGAGTGCGACGCGCTGCGCTTCACCTCCCGACAGGGTGGCCGGCCAGGCCTCGGCGTGCCGCTCCAGGCCGACCTCGGCGAGCGCCTTCAGCCCGGTCTCCCGGGTCGCGGCGCCGCGCGGCAGGCCGACCGTGACGTTCGCCAGCACCCGCTTGGACGGCACCAGGCGGGGCTCCTGGAACACCACGGTACGGACCGGCGGGACGAGCACGGTACCCCCGTCCGCCTGGTCGAGCGCCCCGAGGATGCGCAGCAGCGTGGTCTTGCCGGTGCCGCTCGCACCCAGCAGGGCGACGAACTCCCCACGGGCGATGGAGAGGTCGACCCCGTCGAGCACCGCCCGGGTGCCGAACACCCGGCGCAGACCGCGCAGGTGGACGGCCGGGACCGTCTCCTCGGAGGCCGAGGAGGCGGAGGAGACCGAGGGGACCGAGGGGACCGAGGGGACCGAGGGGACCGAGGGGACCGACAGAGAGGCCGGCGCGGAGGACGAGGACGTGGCGGTGGTGAACGTGTCGGCGGTCATCGGGTCGCTCCCTGGACGATCTGGCGCCACGGCATCAGCACGCGCTCCAGGACCCGGACGACACCGTCCGCGGCGAGGCCGAGCAGCCCGTAGATCAGGATGCAGACGGCGAGGACGTCGGTGCGCGAGTAGTTCTGCGCCTGGGCCATCAAGTAGCCGATGCCTTCGGTGGAGTTGATCTCCTCGGCGGCGATCAGGGCGATCACGCTGAGCGTCATCGACAGGCGCAGTCCGGACAGCAGCGAGGGCAGGGCGCCGGGCAGCACGACCGTGCGCACGATCGCCCAGCGTCCGAGGCCGAAGCTGCGCATCGCCTCGACCAGCTTGCGGTCGGTGCTGCGGACCCCACCCGAGGCGGACACGTACATCGGGAAGCTGGTGGCGACTCCGATCAGGGCGACCTTCGCGGTCTCCGTGATGCCGAACCACACCATGAACAGCGGGACGAGGGCCAGGAAGGGCACGGTGCGCAGGACCTGGATCGCGGAGTCGAGCAACTCCTCGCCGAGGCGGGTGAATCCGGTGACCACGCCGAGCACCAGTCCGGCGGTCGCGCCGAAGAACAGTCCGAGTCCGGCGCGGGTGAGGGAGACCGACAGGGCGTCGGTCAGCTGGCCGTTGCCCCACAACTCCCCCACCGCCTGCGCGACCTGGGCGGGCGAGGCGAGCACGTCCTGGGTGAGCGCGCCGGTGGCGGAGGCGAGTGCCCAGCCGCCGAGCAGGGCGAGCGGACCGATGGTGCGCAGGGTCACGGCGAGTGCCCGGGGGCGGGGCCGGGGCTGCCGGCTCTGCGGGGCGACCAGGCCGGATTCCAGTGCGGCCCGGGTGTCTTCCGGCGTGAACGGCCGGGTGGAGGTGGTCACTTGGCACCGTCCCCGAGCTTGTTGATGTCGATCAGGTACGGCTTGACGTCCACCAGCTGCTTGGTGACCTTCTGGTCGGCGAAGAACTGGGCGACCGTCCCGAAGCGGGCGGTGTCGGCGTCGGAGATGGCGTCGGCCGGGGTGCCCTGCTTGCCGACGTTCACCGCGACGTCCTTCTCGGCGGGGGTGACGGCGGTCGGGCCAGCGTCGGTGAACACGTTGAGGTAGCCGGCCGGGTCGGCCTTCTCCTTGGCGCCGTTCTCCCGCAGGTAGGCGTAGAAGGCCTTCACCACCTCGGGGTGCTTGTCGGCGAAGCCGTTGCGCACCGCCCAGACCGCGTAGTTGTCGGAGCCCAACTCCTGGCCGTTGACCAGGAAGTGCGCACCGGCGTTGGCGACGGCGGGTGTCGAGAAGGTGTTCCAGGTCGCCCAGGCGTCCACCTGGCCGGAGTTGAAGACGCCGGAGGTCTGGTCGGCGCGCAGGTAGACCCGCTCCACCTTGTCGGCCGGAACGCCGTTCTTCGCCAGTGCCTTGAGCAGCAGGTACTCGCTGGTGCCGCCCTGGGAGACGGCGACCTTCCTGCCGACCAGGTCCTGGACGGACTTGACGGGCGAGTCGTTCTTCACCAGGATCCCCTCGCCGACGCCGTCGGGCGCGGTCTGGGCGAACAGCTTGAAGCCGGGCTTCTGGGCGAGCGCGGCGACGGCCGAGGTGATCGAGCCCTGGGCGATGTCCAGTTGGTCGGCGGAGAGGGCCTGGGCGGCGGGGGCGAAGGGGCCGGCGCTGCCGGTCCAGGCGACCTTGGCGTGGACCGCGGCCAGGGTGCGGTCCAGTGAACCGTCCTTCTTGCCGCGGGCCAGGAAGCCGTTGTTGCCGGGATCGGGCAGGCGGAGCACCACGTCGGCCTTGCCGCCGGCCCCGCCGTCGGCGGAGGCCTTGGCCCCGTCGGCGGAGGAGCCGCAGGCGGCGAGGGCGGCGGAGGCGAGCAGAGCCGTGGCGGCGAGGGCGGGACGAGGGGTCTTCACGGGGGTCTCCAAGGGGGTGACAGATGACAGCCGACAGCTGACAACTTTCGAAATCTGTTAGCTGAACGCTGTTACCTGAAGTCTGTGATCCGAACGCCGCCGGCACCGGAACCCGCGCCCGCCGCCTCACCCGCACGCCGCACCCGCAGCAGCTCGCGCGCTGCGCGCAGCGGCTCCGGGTCGGCCCAGGCCTGGACGTCCACCGGCGCGGCAAGGAAGCCCTGCTCCCTGAGGAATCGTTCCTGCAGCGCGAGCAGCTCCAGCCGCTCCGCCGACAGGTCGAGCCGCAGGGTCCGGTGGCTGCCCGGTGCATAGGCTCCGGCGACGCCCTCGGCACCGGCACCGGTCTCGGCCCGCAGGATCCGGACCACCTCCTCCGGACGCTCCGCCGCCCAGTCGGCGGCCTCCAGCAGTACGGCGAGGAACCGGGCCACCAGCTCGGGGTGTTCGTCCAGCAGCCGCTGGTGGACGGTGATCGGCCGGGGCGTGCCGTTGTTGACCCGGGCCCGGCGGTCCGGCGCCGCGTCCAGTTCCACGGCCACCTCCGCACCGACCCGGCGGGCCGCCTCGACGGCGAGCGCCCCCTTCACGTACACCGCGTCCACCGTGCCGTCCCGCAGCGCGGCCAGCTCGGCGGACCACTGCCCGGCGCCCTCGGAACCGGGGACGTCCACCAGCTCGGCGTCCGCCAGGGTGAGGCCCGCGAGCCCGAGGGCGCCCCGGAGGCCGGCCAGCGCCATCGCCCGCCAGAAGTCGATGCCGATGTCATGATGTGGCACCGCCAGTCGCAGTCCACGCAGTTGCCCGGGTTCGGTGATGCCGCTGCCGGCCCGGACGAGCACCACCTGGCGCTCCTCGATCCAGGTGAGGCCGATCAGCCTGGTCGCCTCGCCGCGCGAACGGGCCCACAGCGCGGGGACGTTTCCGCCCTCCCGGAACAGACCGGTCAGCGCGTGGGTGTAGTGGTGGTCCGCGGCCACCTCGGGCGGTGCGTCCTGCAGCGAGCGGACCGCGATGCCGTCGGCGGCGAACTCGCGGGCGAGCCAACCCTGATCGGCGGCGATCCCGGTCGCGGTGGGCACCGGGCAGCGGGTGAACCAGAGGGTGTCGGGAAGCGGGGAGGCGTTCTGGGTACGACTGGACAACGGAGTTGGTCCTCTACGGGGGCTCCGACGACGGCCGGAGGAGCTCGGGATCGATGACCGCACGGAGGCCCATGAGGCCTGGTGCGCAAAGAAGTTGTGCGCCACGATGCAGGACGGCAGGCGGTGCGGGAGGGTCGGGCGGCGCGGGAGGGGTCGTTCAGCGACAACACGCACGGGAGGGGAGACACCGGTGGGACGTCACGGCGCTTCTCCTTCCGTGGAATCGGGACGGTCACCGCCGAGGCCGAGTGGCCGTTCGACGCGATGCGAGGAGCGTTCCACGGCAGACGAGCCCGAAGCAAGCTTTTGCCACATCGTGGGATCAGTTGTTCATCAACGCCATTCCATTGCAACGTCGTCGACACATTTCCGCAGCACTGGCTGCCCTACGCTGAGACCGCCTCCGGCCGTCCGTCCGGAGTTCCGAACCGAAACGCGAGGTGCCATGGCCGAGGCCGCCACCGCCGTCCAGAGTCCGCCGGCCGGTGCGCAGGCCGTCCAGCGCGCGCTCGGGCTGCTGCACTGCTTCCACGACAACGGCCCCGACCTGAGCGCCTCGGACCTGGCCCGCCGGATGGGCCTGTCGGTCTCCACGGCGCACCGGTTGGCCCGCACGCTGGTCAGCGCCGGATTCCTGGAGCAGGACGAACAGACCGCCCGCTACCGGCTCGGTCCCGCCGTCGCCGAACTCGGCCAACTCACCTTCCACCAGCGCGGGCTGCACCTGGCCGGGCCCGAGCTGGACCTGCTCTCCCGGCGCACCAAGGCGACCGCCGACCTGGCGATCCGCAGCGGCACCCACGCCGTGATCCTGGTCGGCGGTTCCGTCCGCCCGGACACCGGGCTGGGCCTGCGCCGGCCACTGCACTCCACGGCCCTCGGCAAGATCCTGCTGGCCTGGCCCCGCCCGGGCGAGACGGCGCCGGCGGCACTGGGACCGCTGCCCTCCTTCACCGACCGCACGATCACCGAACCAGCGCTCCTGGACGACGAGTTGGCGAAGGTCCGAGCGGCCGGGTACGCGCTCAACGACGGCGAGTCGGCCGCCGGGGTGCGGACGGTCGCCGTGCCCGTCCTGGACGGCGCCGGGCAGGCGCGGTTCGCCCTCGCGGTCCGCTCGACGCCCGCGCACCTCACCGATGACCGGCTGGACTGGTTCCTCGGTCACGCCCGCGGCTGCGCCGACGCGCTCGCCGTCCTGCTGCTGCCGCCGGATCAGCGTTCCTGAGGGCCCACCGGGACACGAGGAAGCGGCGGGCCGCCCGTCCACGTCCTGGACG
>NZ_JBHXTL010000163.1:0-18516 GCF_042677365.1 Kitasatospora sp. NPDC127116 | reverse complement strand
GTAGTCAGCCCTGTCCCGGTGGACGGGGGGGGTGAGCGCGGAGGGGCCGGACCGGTGGTCCGGGGCCCCTCCGCGTTCGCGGGCGTCAGCGGCGTTTCGCCGGCGTCAGCGCGAGCGGCGCGACAGCCGCTCGACGTCCAGCAGCACCACCGCGCGGGCCTCCAGCTTCAGCCAGCCGCGGCCGGCGAAGTCGGCGAGCGCCTTGTTGACCGTCTCGCGGGAGGCGCCGACCAGCTGGGCCAGCTCCTCCTGGGTGAGGTCGTGGGCGACGTGGATGCCCTCCTCGGACTGCACGCCGAACCGGCGGGAGAGGTCCAGCAGGGCCTTGGCGACGCGGCCGGGCACGTCGGAGAAGACCAGGTCGGACATCACGTCGTTGGTGCGGCGCAGGCGGCGGGCGATGGCCCGCAGCAGCGCGATGGAGACCTCGGGGCGGGCGTGCAGCCAGGGCTGGAGGTCGCCGTGGCCGAGGCCCAGCAGCTTGACCTCGGTCAGCGCGCTGGCGGTCGCGGTGCGCGGGCCCGGGTCGAACAGCGACAGCTCGCCGATCATCTCGCTGGGGCCGAGCACGGCCAGCATGTTCTCGCGGCCGTCCGGCGAGGCTCGGTGCAGCTTGACCTTGCCCTCCGCCACGACGTACAGCCGGTCGCCCGGGTCGCCCTCGTGGAACAGCGACTCCCCACGGGCGAGGGTGACCTCGGTCATGGAAGCGCGCAGCTCGCCGGCCTGTTCGTCGTCGAGTGCCGCGAAGAGTGCGGCGCGCCGCAGAACGTCGTCCACGTGCTTCCTCCTTCTCGGCCGTACGGCGGGTGGGCCGTCCGGCGCAAGTTCCGTTCAGTGTTCTGCATCACCAAGCATGGCGCATGTCGCTCCGATCATATGAGGAGGGGGTGTGCCGAGGTGCGCCGTGCGGGGCCATTCGTACCGGTGGGTCACCGGCCGGACCCGGTGACGGGAGCCCGGGGAAGGCCACCGGTCGAACCTTTGTCCATTCGATTCGAACAGGGAAACGGCCCCTGCCGTGCGGGCGTGTCCCGCCGCCGGACCGCCCGGCTCCGGGGCCGGGCGGACCGGGGGGGCGGACCGTACCGGAGCCGGGCGATCAGCCGGTGAAGCCCAGCTCGGCGAGGGCCCGGTCGATCCGGGCGCGGTGCGCGGCCTCCCAGTCGTCCAGGGTCTCGGCCGCCTCATTGGCCAGCTTCGCCCGGGCCGCCTCCAGGACCCGCGCCCGCTCGGCGGCGGGCACCACCACGACGCCCTCCTCGTCGGCCACCACGATGTCGCCGGCCGCCACCGACACCCCGCCGCAGGTCACCGGGGCGCCGTGGGTGCCCAGCCGCTCCTTCGCCCCGGGGATCGGGATCACCCCGCGGGCGAAGACCGGGAAGGCCAGCTCCCGCACCTCGGCGAGGTCCCGGATCAGGCCGTCGGCCACGAAGGCCGCCACGCCCCGGCGCTGCGCCACCGCGCAGACGTTGCCGCCGGCCAGCGCGTGGTCCAGGTCGCCGGACTCCACCACGATCACCGAGCCGGGCCCGGCCCGGTGGATCGCCGCGTGCAGCATCAGGTTGTCGCCGGGCGGGCACCGCACGGTGAAGGCTGGCCCGGCCACCCGGGGCATGCCCGTCCACAGCGGTCGCAGGCCGGCGTCCATGACCTGGGCGCGGCCCAGGACGTCGGCCAGGGTGGTGGTGGGGATGTCCTTGAAGTCCTCGTCCATGCTTCCTCGTCCGTCGTTGGTTGTCCGTCGTTGATTGTCCGTCGGTGGTCGTCCGCCGGTGGTCGTCCGTCGGGTGGGTGCCCGCCGGAGAGACGACGCCGGTGATCGTCGGAAGACCAGGCGGTGCCCCCGGGCCGCGCGTCAGGCGTAGAACTTCAGCAGTTCCGGCGCCAGCACCTCGGCGGACACCTCGTGGGTCTGGCCGTCCAGCGTCCGGTACTCGGCGTCCGGCACGGCCGCCGCCACCGCGCGGGCCGGGGCCCGCAGCGTCTCCGGGCTGGCGCCGCCGTCCAGGACCAGGGTCGGCACGGCGATCGTGGCCAGCAGGTCGACCGGGACGACCGCGCCGGTCCGGTCGCCGAGCGCCGCCGCGTCGTACGCCAGGGTCGGTGCGACCGCCTCGAACAGCGGCCACACCGGCGCGCCGCGCATCCCGTCCACCATCTCCGCCGGCGTCCCGGCGTAGACCATGAGGGCCGCGACCGCGTCCCCGCGGCGCCCCTCGGCGAGCGCCGCCGTCAGCTCGGCGACGTACTGGCGGAAGCGCTCGCTCTGCGCCTCCCCGGTGCTGAACGGCGGCTCGTAGACGGCGAGTCGGGTGATGCCGGTGCCCGCGGCGGCGGCCCGCAGCGCGAGTGCGGCGCCGGAGGAGTGGGCGAGGACGTGGGCCGAGCCGCCCGCCGCCGCGATGACGGCGGCCAGGTCCTCGATCTCGCGCTCCACCGCGAAGGGCGGGGTGTCCCCGCTGTCGCCGCGACCGCGCCGGTCGTAGGTCCACACGGTGTGCCGCGCCGCCAGCTGTTCGGCGATCGAGGCGCTCGGCCCCATGCCGCGGTGGCACAGTGCGCCGTCGACCAGGACGACGGCGGGGCCGGTCCCGGTGACGGAGCAGGCGAGGACGGTGCCGTCGGTGGAGACCACGGTGTTCATGGGTGTTCCTTGCTGTCGTACGAGTCGGTCGTGGAGGTAGACCGGGGTTCGCCGCAGAACTCATCGCTCCGGCCGAAATTTTCTTCCGGAGCTTCCGGACCCTCCGGGCCTCTGTGGCGGGGTGTCCGGGCGTATATGTTTCACAGGTAAATTACCTGCTAACCTTTTTTGCATGGTCACAACCGCCCAGTTCCGCCAGGCACTTCGGGTCGGTCCGGCCGGGGACGGCTGGCACAAGCCCGCGCTCAGCGCCGTGGTCACCCTCGGCGCGCTCAACCTCACCCTGCTCGGCCTCGGCCGGCTCGACCTCGCCCTCTACACCTCGGCCGGCGGCCTGGGCGCGCTGTACGGACACGGCCTGCCCTACCGGGCCCGGGCCCGGACGCTGGCCGGCGTGCTGCTCGGCACCGTGCTCAGCACCGGCGCCTCCCTCACCGCCGCCGCACTGACCCGCGACGCCGCCGTCCTGGTCGCGGTGGCGGCGGTGCTCGCCGCCCTGCACAAGCTGCTCTGCGACGCCGCCCGGATCGGCCCGCCCGGCAGTCTGATCATCACTTTCACCTCCGCCAGCTGCGCCTTCCTCCCGCAACGGCTCGCCGAGGTCCCGCCGCACCTGGCGCTCACCGCGCTCGGCGCCGCGCTGGCCTGGGTGGTCTGCATGGCCCCGGCCCTGGTGCGCCCGTACGGGCCCGAGCGGATCGCCACCGCCCGCGCCCTGGAGGCCGCCGCCCGGCTGCTGCGGACCGGGCCCGGCCGGTCGGAGCCGGACGCCACCGCCCGAACCGCCCTGGTCGGAGCGGTCGAGGCGGCCTGGCAGAGTCTCGCGCTCTCCACCCCGTCCCGGCGGCGCGCCCTCGGCGACGCGCCCGAGCGGCTGCTGGTGCGCGCGGAGGCCGCACTGGCCGGACCGGCCCGGCCCGAGGACGCCGCGCGGTACCTCGACCTGGCCCGCGACCTGCGGCGCGGCCGCCCGCTGCCGTCGCTCGACCTCACCGAGGCGGAGGCGGCCGAGCCTTCCGTCCGCCGTCCCGGCCCCCGACCGCCGCTCCGGCGGGCGCTGCGGCCCGGCTCCGCGCTGCTGCCGATCGCGCTGCGGGTCGCCGTCGGCTGCGCCGCTGCCGGGTGGATCTCGCTGGCGCTCGGCGTCGGCCGGCCGTACTGGGCGGTGGTCACCGCGGCCTCGGTGTTCCAGGCGAACAGCACGCTGTCCTGGCAGCGCGCACTGCAGCGGGTGCTGGGCAACCTGCTCGGCCTGCTGCTGTTCACCGCCGCGCTGCCCGTCGCGCGCACCGGCCCGGTGGCGCTGATCGGACTCGGGCTGGTCTGCCAGTTCGGGGCGGAGGCGACGATCGCCCGCAGCTACTGGCTGGCGACGGTCTTCGTGACCCCGATGGCGCTGCTGATGACGGAGTTCGCGGGCCCGCAGCCGGCCGGGGCGCTGATCGCCGACCGCTGGCTGGACACCTGCGTCGGGGCGCTCGCCGGCCTCGCGGCCTGCCTGCTGGTCACCAACCGCCGTACCGCCGCCCGGCTGACCCGCGCGCTCGCCGGAGCGGAAGCGGCCGGCCACCGGGCGTCGGCCGCCGTCCGCGCCGCCTCGCCCGCCTCGTCCGCCCTGTCCGTCGCGGACGTGAGCACCCCGGACGCCCTCGCCGCCCGTACCGGCCTCGCCGCGGCCCTGCTGGAGCTGCGCGAGGCCACCGACACCGCCGCCGGCGAGTGGCGCCGACCCGCCATCCCGCACCAGCGCGCCACCGCCACCGAGCGGCAGGCCCACCACCTGCTGGCCGCGCTGCTGGAACACCGCGGCCACGACGGCCCGTCCGATCCCGGCCCGGCGCTGCCGGACACGGCCCGGGCCGCGACGGGCACGGCCGGGGCCGCGACCGGCACGCCCTAGGATCGAAGCCGAACGGCAGGCCGCAGAACGGGAGCAGCACACGTGGAGGACGTCGTCGCAGGTGTGCTGCGCCAGTGGGAGCGGGCCTACCCGGGGCTGGACACCGGTCCGATCGCCGTCCTCGGCCGGATCAACCGCTGCGCCGCGCTGCTCCAGCAGACCCCCGACCCGCTCACCCGGGCCGGCCTCACCCGCGCCGAGTTCGACATCCTCGGCGCCCTGCTCCGCCTCGACCGCGAGCTGACCCCCACCCAGCTGGCCCGGGAGAGCTTCGCCTCCGGGGCCGCCGTCACCAAGCGCCTGCGGCTGCTGGAGGAGCGCGGCCTGGTCAGCCGCCGCACCGACGACCGGGACCGCCGGGTCGCCCACCTCGCGCTCACCGAGGAGGGCCGGACGCTGGTGGACGGTCTGATCCAGGAGCTCGTCGCCTACGACCGCGCCCTGCTGGCCGGACTCACCCCCGCCGAGCAGGACCGGCTCGCCGAGGCCCTCAGCGGCCTGCTGAACAGCCTTGAGGGGACGATCGGCCGCACCCCGGCCTGAGCCGGCGAACCGTGGCGGAGCGTCAACGGTGCTGCTCCGGCGGGAAACTATGCTCGGGGTGCGGGCGTACGGGGGCGCCGGGTGCGCGGCGGGCTCCCGCTGGGCGCGCGGTGTGTCGAGCCGTCTACCGGGAGTTCCCCTTGGGCCACAGCGCGGACCGAACCGACGCCGATCGCTCCCGTCCGAAGCACCCCGGCGGCTTCGGGCGCTTCGGCGGCTCCGGCGGCTCCGGTGACCCGCTCGCGCGGCTCACCCGGGGCATCGTGGTCATGGTCGCCGTCGGCTTCTGCGCCGCCTCGGTGGTGGCCACGGTCCGCAACCACGACGGCCTGGCCTACCAACTGCCCGCCGTCGCGCTGCTGCTGGTCCTGCTCGCCCTGCAGATCGGGCACGCCGGTCCGTGGCGTCTGGCGCGGCGCTGGTGGCCGTGGAGCCTGGTCGTCCACGGGGTGCTCACCTACCTTCCGTTCCTGTTCTTCGACGGGGCGTGGGTCGGCATCCCCGGGTCGTTCGCCGGTTCGGTGCTGCTGACCGTCGCGCTGCCGCGTTCCTGGGTGCTGTTCGTCGCACTGGTGGCCGCCCAGTACCCGCTCTGCGCGGCGCTGGGCGGGAACCCCGGCCAGTGCGTCAATGCGTCGGTGTCCACCGCCGTGGGCGGCATCGTGGTCTACGGCGTGGCCCGACTCGCCGACCTGACAGCCGAGTTGAGGGCGGCCCGGACCGAGCTGGCCGAGCTCGCGGTGGACCGGGAGCGGCTGCGTTTCGCGCGCGACCTGCACGACCTGCTCGGCTCCAGCCTCTCGGTGGCGGCGCTGAAGTGCCAGCTCGCCGAACGGCTGGCCGCGGACGAGCCGGAACGCGCCCGCGCGGAGATCGCCGAAGTGCTGGCACTGGTGCGGCAGGCGATGGCGGACACCCGCCGGCTCCCCAGCGGCGACCTCGGGATGTCCCTGGCGCGGGAGGCGCGTTCGGCGGTCTCGGCGCTGCGGGCGGCCGGGATCGGGGTCGAGGCCGAACTGGACTGCGAGGGGCTGCGGCCCGAACTCGACGCGGTGCTGGCCACCGTGCTGCGCGAGGCGGTCACCAACCTGCTGCGGCACAGCGCGGCCCGGCGCTGCGGGATCCGGGCCGGCCGGGACGAGCTCGGCACGGTGCGCCTGGTGGTCTCCAACGACGGCGTGCCGCGCGAACCGGGCGGCGCTCCGGGTGAGCCGGGCGGTGCTCCGGCATGCGAACCGGGCGGCGCTCCGTGCGAGGAGGGCGGCGGGCCCGGGTCGGAGGGTGGCGGCCACGGCATCGGGAACCTCACCGAGCGGCTGCGGGCCGTCGGCGGCCGGCTGACCGCCGAGCGGGACGGAGCGGGCTGGTTCCACCTCACGGCCGTCGTCGAGGCCGAGCCCGCCCGGGAGGCGGCCCGGGCCGCCTGACCGGGCCCGGGCCGCTACTCGCGCATCCCCATCGTCTCGACCGGCTTCCGGCGCAGCGCCAGCCGGGTGGTCAGCAGGACGGTGCCCATCCCCAGCAGTGCCGCCCCGCCCAGCACCGCGGCCACCCAACTCCCGGGCGGCGCGGGCCAGGCCGTCCCGGTGAGCGCCAGGCTGACCGGGACCAGGACGGCGGCGGTGACCGCCGCACCGAGGGCGAGAGCCACCGCGACCGTGATCCCGCCCTCCCAGGCCGCCATCCGCAGCACCTGCGGCCGCGTGGTGCCCACCAGCCGCAGCAGCGCGAACTCGCGCCGCCGCTCGCCGGTGGCCATCACCAGGGTGTTGACCACGGCGATCGCGGTGAACAGGCCGATCATGCCGAGCAGCAGCCGTCCGACCGCCGTGGCGGACTCCTGCCGCTGTCTGCGGGCCGCGTCGTACTCGGCCCGGTCGCCGACCCGGGCCATCGGGTAGGCCGCGGTGAGGTCGTGGAGCTCCCGGCCGACCTGCCGGGGGTCGGTTCCGGGGGCGGTACGGACCAGGACGGTCGGCGTGAGTGGGTCCGGGGCGTGGGCGGCGGCGAAGGGGGCGGGCAGCAGGGCGTCCGCGAACCGGACGTCGCGGTCGTACACGGCGGCCACCGTCGCGGTGCTGCCGGTGCCGTCCGGCCATTCGATCCGGACGGTGGTGCCGACGCCGGCCTTGAGCGCGGCGGCCGTCCGCTGCCCCAGCGCGATGTCCGCGTCGCGCAGCCCGTCCAGCGAGCCGGCCGTCACCCCGGGGTCGACCAGCTCCGCCAGCCCCTGCGGCTCGACGATCCGGGCGTTCAGCCCGTACTGGTCGACGTCCCCGGCGGAGACCCGGACGGTCGTGGAGACCGTGCCGTCGGCCGCCGCGACGCCCGGCAACCGCCGTACCGCGGCGGTGAATTCCGGCGGCAGGCCGATGCCGACGGCCTGGACCACGTGGTCGGCCAGCAGCCGTCGGCCGTCCTCGGCCGCGGTGGCCCGGGCCTTGACCACCGGGACGAACAGCACCGTGCCGGTGAAGGCCACCGCCAGCACCAGCGGGGTGACGGCGGCGGCGAAGCGGCGCGGCTGGGCCCGCAGCGCGGCCGAGGCGAGGAAGCCGGCCGCCGGGAAGAGCCGGCCCACCGGCCCGCCGATCGCCACGCTCGCGACCCGGCCGATCAGCGGTCCGAGCAGGGCCACCCCGAGCAGCAGCACCAGCACCATGCTCTCGGCCGTCCCCGCCCCGCGGTGGTCGTCGGTCGAGTCGGCCAGCACCGCGCCGGACCCGGCGAGCGTCACGAGTCCGAGCCCGGTCCGGATCCAACCGATGCCGGGCGGCGGCGCCGAGGCGTCGCGCAGCGCCCGGGTGGGCTCGACCCGGGAGGCCCGGCGCGCGGCGGCCGCGACGGCCAGCTGCGCGGTGACGACGACGCCGCCGAGGACGATCAGCGGGGCGGTCGGCCCGATGTGCAGCGGCACGTCCGAGCCGACCACCCCGCGGTCGACCAGTTCGCCCCGCAGCAGCGCGGCGAGGCCGGTCCCGGCGGGGAGGCCGACGACCGCGGCCGCGAGGGTCAGCACCAGCGTCTCCAGGGCGATCATCCGCCGCACCTGTCCGGTGGTGGCGCCGACCGCCCGCAGCAGGGCCATTTCGCGCAGCCGCTGCTGGACGGAGAGCGCGAGCGCCCCCGCGACCACGAAGGCCGCGACGAACAGCGACAGCACGCCCGTCGTCCCGGCCAGCGAGGAGAGGCCGTCGCCGGGCCCGGGAGCGCCGGAGAACTCCAGCTCGCCCCGCTCGTCGCCGGTGTGCACCCGGGGCCCGGACCAGTCCGGCACGCCGGCGCGGTCCCGTGCCGCGGAGAGTACCCGCCGGGCCTGCTCGGCCGGTGCCCGCAGGTCGGTCCCCTCCCGCACGGTGAGCCCGATCGCGTCCGCGCCGGCCGCCGTCCCGGCGAGCCGGGCGGCCTGCCCGGGGCTGAGGAAGAGCGCGCTCTGACGGGCCAACTCCTGTGGTGCCGCGGCCAGTCCGGCCACGGTGTAGCCGCGCGGCGCCTCGGTGGTGGCCAGCCGTACGGTGCCGCCGACCGTGACCCCGGCGCGGGCGGCCGTCGCGGTGTCGAGGACCACCTCGTCCGGCCCGGTCGGGGCGCGGCCGGCGGTCAGCCGGAACGGGGTGAGGGCGGCGCTCGTCCAGGAGTGCCCGAGCGAGGGGCCGCCCTGCGGTCCGGTGAGGACCTGCCCGGAGGCGGTGACCACGGCCGCCGGGAAGGAGACCTCCGGGACTGCGGCCGTGACGCCGGGCAGCCGGGCGAGTTCCGCGGTCAGCGGTCCGGCGTCCGGGATGCGAGTGCCGTCGCCGACCACCACCGGGGCCCCGGCCCAGCGCTCGGTGGGGGTGCCCGCGCGCAGGGCGGACTCCAGCAGGACCCCGCAGGCGACGGTCAGGACCAGGGCGCAGACGAGCGCGGTGAAGGCGCCGGCGAAGCCCGCCTTCCGGGCCCGCACCGTTCGCCAGGCCAGCTTCAACACGCGGCTCGACCTCCCGGTGGTTCGCCCTCGATGACATCGCGAGCGTAGTTCCGGGGGCATCGGCCGGATTTCGGTTCGTCGACGAATGGAGGCCTCGTTGAGACGGTCCGTGCGCCTTCCACGGGCAGATCCATGCGAAACGCACGGTCCGTCGAACCGGCGGGGCCGTACCGCCCGGGTGTCGGGGTGTCGGGGTGCCGGTCGCCGAAGCCGGGGCGCGGGGCGCGGGGCGCGTGGCGCGGAGAGTGCCGGGGGCTACGCCGTCGGCAGCCAGCCCATCTCCTCGGCGATCCGGATCGCGTCGACCCGGCCGCGGCCCCCGGTCTTGGCCACCGCGGCGGCCAGGTGGTTGCGCGCGGTGCCCGTGGAGATGAACAGCCGGCCGGCGATCTCGGTGGCGGAGTCCCCCTGCGCCGCGAGCCGCAGGACCTCCGACTCCCGGGGCGTCAGCGGGTTCTCCCGGGTGTCCAGGGCGGCCAGCGCCAGCTCCGGGTCGACGACGCGCTCGCCGGCGGCCACCTTGCGGATCGCCGCCGCCAACTCCTGCGCCGGGGCGTCCTTCCCGAGGAAGCCGAGCGCGCGGGCGGAGAACGCGGCGCGCAGGTTGGCGGGTCGCACCAGCCCGGTGAGGACCAGCGTCCGGCACCCGGGGAGCTTCTCGTGCAGTTCGGCCGCCGCCCGCAGCCCGTCCAGTCCGGGCAGGTCGATGTCGAGCACCGCGACGTCCGGGCGCACCTCCAGGGCGGTCGGCACCACCAGGTCCCCGCGCTCCACGTCGGCGACGACCTCCAGGTCCTCCTCGTACGCGAGGAGGGCCACCAGCGCGCCGCGCACCATGCTCATGTCCTCTGCCAGCAGGACCCTGATCATCCGTACTCTCCCCCTGTCAGGTGACGGCCACGGGCGGACTTCATTAGACAACAGGCCTTGCCAGGACCGGTTTCCGTGCTTGATCGGCCGCGAGCGGTCCGCCGGTCGGCGTAGCCTTCGTGCATGGCAGAGAGCAAGGTCCGGAAGGCCGCGGCGCAGGAGCCGGTGGCGAAGAAGGCGGCGGTGAAGCCGAGGAAGCCGGAATCGCGCCTGGCGATGGTGCGGCGGGCCCGGCGGATCAACCGCGAGCTGGCGGAGCTGTACCCGTACGCGCATCCGGAGCTGGACTTCGAGAACCCGTTCCAACTGCTGGTGGCCACCGTGCTGTCGGCGCAGACCACCGACCTCCGGGTGAACCAGACCACCCCGGCGCTGTTCGCGAAGTACCCGACGCCGGAGGACATGGCGGCGGCGAACCCGGAGGAGCTGGAGGAGATCATCCGCCCGACCGGCTTCTTCCGGAACAAGGCGAAGTCGCTCCTGGGCCTCTCGATAGCGCTGCGCGACGAGTTCGGCGGCGAGGTCCCCGGCCGGCTGGCCGACCTGGTGACCCTGCCCGGCGTCGGCCGCAAGACCGCCAACGTCGTCCTCGGCAACGCCTTCGGGGTCCCCGGCATCACGGTGGACACCCACTTCGGGCGGCTGGTCCGGCGGTTCGGCTGGACCACCGAGGAGGACCCGGTGAAGGTCGAGGCGGCCGTCGCCGAGATCTTCCCGAAGTCGGAGTGGACGATGCTCTCGCACCGGGTGGTCTTCCACGGCCGCCGGATCTGCCACTCCCAGAAGCCCGCCTGCGGCGCCTGCCCGATCGCGCCGCTCTGCCCCTCCTACGGCGAGGGGGAGACCGACCCGGAGAAGGCACGCAAGCTGTTGAAGTACGAGATGGGCGGTCGGCCCGGGCAGCGGCTGCGGCCGCCGGCCGACTTCCCCGGCGAGGCGGCCGCCCGCGCGGACGCCGCCGGCCACCACGGGCACGTCGCGGACCTGGCGGTGGACGCATGAGCGGGCGGTGGGGCCACCCCGGGCCGGAGGCCGGGGGAGTCGCGCGGGGCATCGAGCCGGACGGGCTGCCGAGCTGGCTGGAGCCGGTCCGGGAGGCGGCCGAGCGGGTGCTGCCGGAGCAGCTGAGCCGTTTCCTGCCACCGGCCGAGGGCGGCCGGCCGGCGGCCGTGCTGATGCTGTTCGGCGAGGGACCGGAGGGTCCGGACCTGCTGCTGATCGAGCGCGCCCGCTCGTTGCGCTCGCACGCCGGCCAGCCGTCCTTCCCCGGCGGCGTGCTGGACCCGGAGGACGGTGACCCGAACGGCCCGGGCCCGATCGCGGCGGCGCTGCGCGAAGCCTGGGAGGAGACCGGCCTGGACCCGGCCGGGGTGCAGGTGTTCGCGGAGCTGCCCCGGCTGTACATCCCGGTGAGCAGCTTCGTGGTGACCCCGGTGCTCGGCTGGTGGCGCGAGGAGACGCCGGTGCGCCCGGTGGACGCGGCCGAGACCGGCGCGGTGTTCCGGGTCACGATCACGGAGCTGGCCGACCCGGCGAACCGGGTGCGGCTGCGCCACCCGTCGGGGCACATCGGGCCGGCCTTCGCGGTCGCCGGCCGGCTGGTCTGGGGCTTCACCGCCGGGGTGATCGACCGGGTGCTGCACCACGGCGGCCTGGAACTGCCCTGGGACCCGTCCCGGATCGTCGACCTCTCGGACGACGCGCTGGCCCTGGTCCAGGGAGACCTCGAACACTCCCGGGTGCTGCCGGGCGGCGACGCCGACGCTTCGTGACCGGACGTCGGCGCGTGCGGCGCGCGGACCGTGGGAGGGTGTCCGAGTGAACGTCCTGGATGTGCTGCTGATCGCCGCGGCCGTGGCATTCGCCGTGTCGGGCTATCGGCAGGGCTTCGTGGTCGGCGTGCTCTCGTTGGTCGGCTTCCTCGGCGGCGGCCTGCTCGCCGTCGAGCTGCTGCCGCTGCTGGTGCTCGACCACATCGGCCCGGGCACCACGGCCTCGGTGGTGGCCGTCGTGGTGGTGATCGTCCTCGCCGCGATCGGCCAGGCGATCACCGCGCACTTCGGCTGGAAGCTGCGCGGACACATCGGGCGCCGCCCGGCCCGGGTGCTGGACGCGAGCGGCGGCGCGGTGGTGAACGTCGTCTCGATGCTGCTGGTGGCCTGGCTGATCGGTTCGGCGCTGGCCGGGGCGTCGTTGCCGACGGTCTCCAAGCAGGTGCGCTCCTCGGCGGTCCTCGGCGGGGTGCAGAACGCGCTGCCCGGCGACGCGCCGAACTGGTTCTCGGACTTCTCCAAGGTGCTCGCCCGCAACGGCTTCCCGCAGGTCTTCAACCCCTTCGAGCACGAGCCGATCACCCAGGTCGACACCCCCGACCCCGCGCTGGCCAACAGCCCGGCGGTGACGCGGGCCCGGCAGAGCCTGGTCAAGGTGGTCGGCACGGCGACCTCCTGCGGCAAGACCCTGGAGGGCAGCGGCTTCGTCTTCGCCCCGCACCGGGTGATGACCAACGCCCACGTGGTCGGCGGGGTCAACGAGCCGACCGTGCAGATCGGCGGGGTCGGCCAGCTGTACGACGCGACGGTGGTCCGCTACGACTGGCAGCGCGACATCGCCGTCCTGGACGTGCCCAAGCTGAACGCGCCCGCACTGGCCTTCGCCGGCGAGGCGAAGACCAACGACAGCGCGATCGTGGCGGGCTTCCCGGAGAACGGGGCCTTCAACGTCCAGCCGGCCCGCATCCGCGGCCGGATCCAGGCCAACGGCCCGGACATCTACCACCGCGGCCAGGTGGTCCGCGACGTCTACTCGGTGCGCTCGGTGGTCCGGCAGGGCAACAGCGGCGGGCCGCTGCTCACCCCGGACGGCGAGGTGTACGGCGTGGTCTTCGCCAAGTCGCTGGACAGCGCGGACACCGGCTACGTGCTGACCGCGGCCGAGGTGCGCGAGGACGTCGAGCAGGGCGGCGCCGCGACCGGCCGGGCGGACACCCAGGGGTGCGCGCTCTGACGGGTGCCGGCGGGGGCAGGCGGGTGCCGGCGGGGCAGGGCCGGGGTTGGGGTGGGGTGGGATTGGGTTGGGGCTGGGGTCGGGCCGGGGCCGGGCTGTGGCCGGGAAGGGCGCGCCGGGCCGGTCCGTCCGATATCCGTCGCCCCGTCAGGCAGCCCTGGTAGCCTCGGCCGCGCTCACCCGTTCGGCTCAACCGGGCGCCGTCCCGGCGTGGGCCCGACGAGAGGTCGTGGCAGTCCGATGATGGGTCACTCGCACGCGGTGAGCGGGGCGATGCTGTACGCGGCCTCGGCTCCCTTCCTGCCCCCGCTGCTCCTGCACACCACCCTGCAGCCGGCGGACATACTGATGGGCACGGTGCTGTGCGCGGGCGCGGCCCTGCTGCCGGACCTCGACCACCACGACGGCTCGATCGCCAACTTCCTCGGCCCCGTCTCCAAGGTGCTCTGCCGCTTCGTGGCGTGGATCTCCGGCGGCCACCGGCACGCCACCCACTCGCTGCTGTTCGTCGCGCTGATGGGCGCCGGCACCTGGGCCGGGGTCACCTACCTGGGGCGCAACTTCACCCTCGGACTGACCTTCTTCCTGCTGGCGCTCGCGATCCGGGCCCTGCGGCTCTGCCCGCCGGGCGACGGACCGGAGGCCTGGATCACCGTCATCGGCCTGGCCGCGCTCGGCACCTTCGGGATGAACACCTGGATGCCCAACTCGCCCGGCTGGCTGCCGTACGCGGTGGCGCTGGGCACGCTGGCGCACCTGCTCGGCGACTGCCTGACCAAGAAGGGCGCACCGCTGCTCTGGCCGCACAAGGAGCGCTACGAGGTCGTGCTGATCAAGCGCAGCGGCAACAGCGTCGAGACCAAGGTGCTGGTGCCGATCATGTCGGTGGCGACCTTCGTCCTGCTCTGGTTCACCGCGCTGTCGCCGACGATCGTGAACTGAACGGGCCGTGCCGGTCGGCCGGCACCGGGCGCATCGGTGCTCGGTGCGCCGGCACCCGGCGTACCGGTGCTCGGCGTACTGGTGCTCGGTGCGCCGGTGCCCGCTGTGCCGGTGCCCGCTGTGCCGGTGCCCGCTGTGCCGGGCGATGAGATGCGGCGCGGGGCCTCAGGTCTCGCGCCGCAGCCGTGCGCCCACCCAGCGGGCGCGCCGGCCGAGGATGCGGGGGATGCCGAGCTGCCGCCGCTCCGTGCGCCGGCGGCCGTCGGGGCCGTCGAAGCCGAGGTCGTCCGCCCGGTCGGGCCGGTGGGCGGAGCGCTGGGGGCTGTTGTGACGTCGGCCGCGCGGGGCGCCGCCGCTTTCGGGCATCCAACTCATACCGGAATGGATGCCCCTGGGCCGGTGGAGGTAACCGCCCGGGCCTCGCCGAAATTGGCCTATGCGGTTGTCATATGAGCGTCAACATAAGGGAGTTGGGCCCGAGAGCCCTTCCGGTCGCCCGAGCGTCCGACCGCACGTACGGCCGCTTCCGGCCGCGTACGGGATCCCCGGCTCCGCGTGGCCGTGCGGTTGCGTCCGGCCGCTTCCGGGGTCACTCCTTGTGGCGGCCGACCCAGTCCAGCAGCTCGGCGGTGAACTCCTCCGGCGCCTCCTCGTGCGGGAAGTGCCCGACGTCCGGCAGCAGCCGCCAGCGGTACGGCGCCGCCACGTACTCGCCGCCGCCGAGCGCGGTGTGCGACAGCAGCACCGGGTCCGCGGCGCCCTGGACGTGCAGGGTCGGCGCGGTGATCGGCTTCTTCATCCGCCGGGCGAACTGGATGCCGTCCGGCCGGGCCAAGGAGCGCAGCAGCCAGCGGTACGGCTCGATCGAGCAGTGCGCCGTGCTGGGGATCTGGATCGCCTGCCGGTACGCGTGCAGCGCGGCCTCGTCCAGGCCGTTCGGACCGGTCCAGGAGGTCAGGTAGCGGCCGACCTGCTCGGCGTCGTCGGCGACCAGGCGGCGCTCCGGTATCCACGGCCGCTGGAAGCCCAGCACGTGCTCGAAGGCGGCGAACTGCCGGCGGTCGGTCAGCAGCGCCCGGCGCAGGTCCCGCGGGTGCGCGGCGGAGACCACGGTGAGGCTCTGGATGACGGACGGCCGCATCACGGCCGCCACCCACGCCAGGGTGCCGCCGGAGGCGTGCCCGACCAGGTGCGCCCGGCGCTCGCCGAGCGAGCGGATCACCCCGGTGATGTCCAGGGCGAGGTTGCCCGGGTCGTACCCGCGCGGGGTGCGGTCGCTGCCGCCGATGCCGCGCAGGTCGAGCGCCACCGCCCGGTAGCCGGCCTCGGCGAGCGCGGTCAGCTGGTGGCGCCAGGCCCACCAGTACTCGGGCCAGCCGTGCACCAGCAGCACCAGCGGGCCGGAGCCCAGCTCGGCGATGTGGAAGCGGGCGCCGTTGGCCGCGAGGTCGCGGTGCGTCCACGGGCCGGCCTGCCGGATGCTCCAGGCCTCCGCGTCGCCCGCGGCCGGGGCCCCGGAGGAGGCCGCCGCGAAGGCTTCCCGACCGGTCTCCCGCTCAGGCTTTCGCCCAGGCTTCCGCCCAGGCTTCCGCGCGGGTGCCGGGCCGGTGCCCCCGGGGGCGGCGCCGGGGTCTTCGGGACCGGCGGGGCCTTCGGGGGTGAGTCCGGCGCCGGAGTCGGGGCCGGATTCGGCGGACGGCTGCGCGGGCACGGGCTTCTGGTCAAGCGGCATACCGAGAGCGTGTCACATCCCGGCGCCGGACACGTGCCCGGCACTCGTGGTCGGCGGGTTCGGAGCCCGCCCGGGCGGGCCCTCCCCGCTCACGGCGCGGCGCCGTCCCCGCCCGCCCGGGCCGGTCACCGGCGCCCCGCCGACACCGGGTCGGTTACGGGATGCGGCCGAAGGCCCGGTCGATCTCCTCCTGGGTGGCCGGCCGCGGCCGGGCGTTCTTCAGCACGTCGGCGGTCTTCTGGGCGCCCTCGATGGTGCGCACCGGCTTCTCGATCTTCTTGAACGACCGCCAGGCCAGCATCCCGAGCAGCACCGCGAGCAGCAGGTAGGCGCCCGCCACGACCAGGAAGGACCAGCCCAGCGACAGGCCCAGCGCGTGGATGCCGAAGGCCGCCGCGGCGCTCAGCATCGGGATGGAGAACAGCGCCACCACACCGGCGACGATCAGCGAGACGCCGCCGGAGACGCCGCGCTTGACGTCCGCCCGGATCTCGGCCTTGGCGAGCGCGATCTCGTCGTGGACCAGCGCGGACAGGTCGGCGGTGGCCGCCGCGAACAGCTGCCCCACCGAACGCTCGCCCTCGTAGGGCACCCGGCCGTTGCTGGACGGGTCTGCGGCTCCTGCGGGCATCAGCGGTTCTCCTCTGCGGCTGTGCGGCGTGACGCCGCCGCGGGTGTGCGGTTCCGGGGCCGGCGGGGGGTCCGGAGGCGTCTGTGGGTTGTCGACAGCTCAGAATCATGCCCCTACCGGTCAGTCGGACACCACTCCGGGGCCCCGCCGGAGGGATGTGTCCCGGCGGCGGGGGTGCTCCGGGCGCCTCCGCCGGGGCCTGCCGGAGGTCGTGGTCCCCGGTCCTCGGGTGCCTCGGTCGGGCCCGCCGGACCGTTCCCCCGCCCCGGTCCTCCGGGTGCCGGCCGAAGGGCCTTCCGGGGTCCCGGCCGGGAGGCCTCGGGCGGGGCTTCAGCCGGGGCGTCTCAGCCGGTGTGGCCGGGCCGGCCCTGGTGGCCGGGGCCGGGGTCGCCTTCCTCACCGGTCGCCGGGCGGGGCGACTCGCCGACCCTGGCCTGCCAGGCCGGGTCGTCCTCCTGGTAGATGTCGGGGATGCCGTCCCCGTCCACGTCCCGGTCCTCCTCCTCGCACAGCTCGCGGTAGTGCCGGTTGCGCAGTTTCAGCAGGACCGTGGCGACGACCGCGGCGAGCACCGAGCCCACCAGCACCGCCGTCTTGGCCCGGGCGGCGAGCGCAGGGTCGTCCGGGAAGGCCAGCTCGCTGATCAGCAGCGAGACGGTGAAACCTATGCCCGCGAGCACCGAGACCGCGACCATGTCGGCCCACTTGAGCCGCGGGTTCAGCTCGGCCCTGGTGAACCGGGCGGTCAGCCAGGCCCCGCCGAACACGCCCACCGACTTGCCGACCAGCAGGCCGATCACGATGCCCAACGGGGCGGCCTGGGTGAACACCTCGCGCAGCTTCGGGCCGGAGACGGCCACCCCGGCCGAGAACAGCGCGAACAGCGGGACGGCGAGGCCGGCCGAGAGCGGGCGGACCAGGTGCTCGATGTGCTCGCCGGGGGAGTGCTGCTCGTCGCCCTCCCGGTGGCAGCGCAGCATCAGACCCATGGCGACGCCCGCCACCGTGGCGTGGATGCCGCTCTCGTGCATCAACGCCCAGGTCACGAAGGCCAGCGGCACGAAGAGGTACCAGCCGTGGACGCCGCGCCGGTGCAGGAACCAGAACAGCGCCAGCCCGACGAAGGCGAGGCCGAGCGCCCAGAACTTGATGCCGTGGCTGTAGAAGATCGCGATGATCAGGATCGCGATCAGGTCGTCGACCACCGCCAGGGTGAGCAGGAAGGCGCGCAGCGGGGACGGCAGGTGGCTGCCGACCACGGCCAGCACCCCGAGTGCGAAGGCGATGTCGGTGGCGGTCGGGATCGCCCAGCCACTGGGATGCCCGCCGCTGCCGGAGTTCACCAGGGCGAAGAGGATCGCGGGCAGTGCCACCCCGCAGACGGCGGCGACCACGGGCAGCAGCGCGGCACTGGGCGTGCGCAGCTCACCCGCGACGAACTCGCGTTTGAGTTCGATCCCGGCGACGAAGAAGAAGATCGCCAGCAGGCCGTCCTTGGCCCAGGTGGCCAGGGAGAGGTTCAGGTGCAGCGGGGCGGAGGGGCCGACGGTGTAGTCGAGCACGCTCTGGTAGGCCTGCGGCCAGGCGTTGGCCCAGATCAGTGCGACGACGGCGGCACCCAGCAGCAGCATGCCGCCGACCGTCTCGGTGCGCAGGGCGTCGGTGATGAAGGTGCGCTCGGGCAGTGACAGCCGGCCGAGGAACTGCCGGCGGCGGGTCGTCGGCTCATGAACGGGCGGCTGGTCGGTCACGCGGGACCTCCTGGGGCTGGGAGCGGCAAATGGATGCACGTGTGGTGCAGTTGCCGACCAGACTTCCCGGCGCGCCCTGTGACGCCCGCGACTCCCGTCAAGGGATCTTGATGCGTCCTTAATAGTCTAGCGGGACGTTTGGGTGACATCCGGATTGTCCTAACAAAGGACTTAATCCCTGCGGGCTGGTTTCGCACTCCGGAGGAGCAGCGGCCCGTACGCGGAACGGCGGCCGCGTACGCGGAGCGGCGGCTTGTACTCGGAAGGGCGGCCTGTACTCGAGCGGCGGCCGCGTGCCCGACGGGCGGCCCCGTGCTCGAACGGCGGCTCGGCACCGGACGGCGGCAGGGCCGCTGGGAGAAGGTGGGATGCCCGGATGGCCCCGCTGTCCGAACGGGTGACTGACGGGACGACTGTGCCCCGGGCGGTGATCACCGCCCGCGGCCCACTCCTCGACTCAGTGGCGCACCGCCGTTGCCGCCGCCCTGGGCGAACCCGATGTCGAGGGCGCAACACATGAC